>CAZIIB010000534.1:1594-3400 GCA_964539125.1 uncultured Thermoanaerobaculia bacterium
GGACGGGGGGGCGCAGCCTTGAGCCAGGAGGTGAGATCTTGAGCCAGGAGGTGAGCCCATGAAGTGCGGCGTGGTGATGTTTCCCGGCTCGAACTGCGACCACGACGTCTACCACGTCCTGAAACACGTGCTCGGCCAGGACACGGTCTTCCTCTGGCACCAGGACCGCTCGCTGCGGGGAGCCGAGCTGGTGGTGCTCCCGGGCGGCTTTTCCTACGGCGACTACCTGCGGGCCGGCTCGATGGCGGCGCTCTCGCCGCTGATGGAGGCGGTCAAGGCCCACGCCGAGGCCGGCGGGCTGGTGCTCGGGATCTGCAACGGCTTCCAGATCCTGGTGGAAAGCGGCCTGCTCCCCGGCGCGATGCGCCGCAACCGCGGGCTGCGCTTTCTCTGCCAGGACGTCTACCTGCGGGTCGAGCGCGACGATCTCCCCTTCACGCGCGCCTACCGGGTGGGCCAGGTCCTGCGCATGCCGATCGCCCACTCGGAAGGCAACTTCGAGGACTCCGAGGAGCACCTCGACGAGCTCGAGGCCGCGGGGCGGGTCGTGTTCCGCTACGTCTCGCCCGCGGGCGAGGCCGCCGATGGCGACCGGGCCTGGAACCCCAACGGCTCGGCCCGCGCCATCGCCGGCGTCACCAACGAGCGGGGCAACGTCTTGGGGATGATGCCGCACCCGGAGCGGGCGTCGGAGGAGGTTCTGGGCGGCACCGACGGGCTGGCCCTCTTCGCCAGCGCCGTCGGGGTGGCCGGCGAGCTCCTGGAGGCGGCGCGATGAGCGGCGAGGGAGGCGGCGCGGCGACCCTGGAGGACCCCCGGGTCACTCCGGAGATGGCCGAGGCCCACGGCCTCTCCGCGGAGGAGTACGAGCGGCTCCGGGATGTCCTGGGGCGCGAGCCCACCTACACCGAGCTGGGCATCACCGCCGCCCTCTGGTCCGAGCACTGCTCCTACAAGTCTTCCAAGATCTATCTCCGCGAGTTTCCCACCGAGGGGCCCTACGTCGTCCAGGGTCCCGGGGAGAACGCCGGCATCGTCGACCTGGGCTTCGGCTTGGTGGCGGCCTTCAAGATGGAGAGCCACAACCATCCGAGCTTCATCGAGCCCTACCAGGGGGCGGCGACCGGCGTGGGCGGCATTCTCCGCGACGTCTTCACCATGGGCGCCCGCCCGGTGGCCTGCCTCGACTCGCTCTTCTTCGGCGACCTGGACGCCCCGAGGATGCGCCACCTGGTCGACGGAGTCGTGCGGGGGATCGGCGACTACGGCAACTGCGTGGGCATCCCCACGGTGGGCGGGCAGACCTCGTTCCACCCGTCCTACGACGGCAACATCCTGGTGAACGCCTTCGCTCTCGGCGTGGCCCGCAAGGAACGGATCTTCCACGCCCGCGCCACCGGGCCGGGCAACCCGATCCTCTACGTGGGCAGCCGCACCGGCCGCGACGGCATCCACGGGGCCACCATGGCCTCGGAGTCGTTCGACGAGGAGAGCGAGGCGAAGCGGCCCACCGTGCAAGTGGGCGACCCCTTCACGGAGAAGGTGCTCCTCGAGGCCTGCCTGGAGGCGATGCGCACGGGCTCGATCGTGGCGATCCAGGACATGGGCGCGGCGGGGCTCACCAGCTCGGCCTTCGAGATGGCCGACCGCGGGGGCACCGGGCTCGCCTTCGACCTCGATCGGGTGCCGCTGCGCGAAGCGGGTTTGGGACCCTACGAGATCATGCTCTCGGAGTCCCAGGAGCGGATGCTCCTGGTGGCCCGCCGCGGCCGGCAGGAGGAGGTGGCGCGGGTCTTCCGCCGCTGG
>CAZIIB010000535.1:0-3397 GCA_964539125.1 uncultured Thermoanaerobaculia bacterium
AATGTTGACCCGCTCGACGACGGCGGTCCCCTCTCCGGGGAAGACCCGGAGCACCTTGCCTCGGACGCCGCGGTCCTTGCCGGCGGTGACCAGCACCTGGTCGTTGCGCTTGACGTGTACTTTCTGCATGGTTCTATCCACCTGTGCTCAGAGGACTTCGGGCGCCAGCGAGACGATCTTCATGAACCTGCGCTCGCGCAGCTCCCGGGCCACCGGCCCGAAGACGCGCGTCCCGACCGGCTCGCCCTCGTCGTTGACCAGCACGGCCGAGTTGCTGTCGAACCGGATGTAGCTGCCGTCGCGCCGCCGCTGCGCCTTCCGGGTGCGGACGATGACCGCCCGGACGACCTGACCCTTCTTCACCGTGCCGTCGGGCATCGCCTCCTTGACCGAGGCCGTGATGACGTCGCCCAGGGCGCCGTACTTGCCGGTCGAGCCACCTCGCATGGCGATGCAGGCGATGCGCTTGGCTCCCGAGTTGTCCGCCACGTCGAGGACGGTTCCCATTTGGATCATGGCTCAAGCCTCACTCGCGTCAGTCGGTTCACTCGGTGGGCGCCCGCTGGAGGATCTCCTTGACCTTCCAGCGCTTGGTCTTCGACAGCGGACGGCAGGATTCGATCTCCACCACGTCCCCGATGCCGCACTGATTGGCCTCGTCGTGGGCCGAGAACCTGGAGCTGCGCTTCATCTGCCGGTGGTAGAGCGAGTGGGTGACGGTCTTGTCCACCGACACCACCACGGTCTTGTCCATCTTGTTGGACACGACCGTTCCCACCTTCACCTGGCGCTTCCCGCGCCCCTTGCCGTTGTCTTCCATCCTCGTCAACCTCGTCTCAGGCGCCCGGTTCGTCGGCGCTCGTCTTCTCGTTGATGACCGTCAACACCCGGGCCAGGTCGCGCCGGACCTCGCGGATCTTCGACGGGTTCTCGAGCTGTCCCGTGACCTTCTGCAGGCGCAGGGTGAAGAGCTGCTCCGCCAGCTCGTTCTCCTTGTCCCGGAGCTCCTGGGCCGATTTGTCCCGCAACGTGTTCGCTCTCATCTCTCGAAGCCTCCCGGTCTCAGCGAATGCCTTCGTCCCGGGTCACGAGCCGGGTCTTGACGGCGAGCTTGTGGGCGGCGAGGAGCATGGCCTCGGCCGCCAGGTCCGCCGGAACACCTTCGAGCTCGTAGAGGATGCGGCCCGGCTTGACCACCGCGACCCACTCCTCCGGGCTGCCCTTGCCCTTGCCCATCCGGGTCTCGAGCGGCTTCTTGGTGATCGGCTTGTCCGGGAAGACACGGATCCAGACCTTGCCGCCACGCTTGACGTGACGGGTGATCGCGATCCGGGCGGCCTCGATCTGCCGCGCGGTGATCCAGCCCGGCTCGACGGCCTGGAGGCCGTACTCGCCGAAGGCGATGTAGTCGCCGCCCTTGGCCATCCCCCGGCGCCGGCCGCGCTGCTGCTTCCTGTACTTGACCTTCTTCGGCATCAGCATCGCCGCATCTCCTCAGATCGCTCTCGGTCCCGTCGGTTCCTCGTCATACGATCGGCCGCCATCAGCTCGCGCGGCGGCTCTTCTCCCGAAGCATCTCGCCCTTGTAGATCCAGACCTTGACCCCGATCACGCCGTAGGTGGTCTTCGCTTCGGCCAGGCCGTAGTCGATGTCCGCCTTGAGGGTGTGGAGCGGAAGGCGCCCGTCCTGGTACCACTCGGTGCGGGCGATCTCGGATCCGCCGAGTCGGCCGGAAACCATGATCTTGACACCTTTTGCCCCGAAACGGAAGGACGATTCCATCGCTTTCTTCATGGCGCGGCGGAACGAGACGCGGCGCACGAGCTGGCCGGCGATGTTCTCCGCCAGGAGCTGGGCGTCGAGCTCGGGACGCTGGATCTCCTGGATGTTGATGTGCACCTCGCGCCCGAGCTCTTTCTGCAGGTCGTCGCGCAGCTTGTCGACCTCGGCGCCCTTGCGTCCGATGATGATCCCCGGACGCGACGTGTAGATGGTCACCCGCAGCTTGTCCGCGGCGCGCTCGATGTCGATCTCCGAGACGCCGGCGTGGAAGAGGCGGCCCTTGAGCTTGCGCCGCAGCGCCAGGTCCTCGTGGAGGATGGAGGCGTAGCGGTCCTCGGCGTACCACCTCGAGTGCCACGTCTTGTTGTAGACCAGTCTGAAGCCGTACGGATGTGTTTTTTGACCCATGGCTACGCTTCCTCGCCCTTGCGGGTGTCGAGCTTGATCGTGATGTGACTCTGGCGCTTCAAGATCCGGTGCGCCCGGCCCATTGGGGCGGCCTGCAGCCGCTTGAGGACCGGCCCGGGGTCGACGAAGATCTCCTTCACGTACAGGCGGTCGATGTCGACCCCCTCCTCGCGGCTCTCCGCGTTGGCGATCGCCGACTTGAGGACCTTCCTCACGTGGTGCGCCGCGGACTTCTTGCTCAGCTCGAGCAGGTTCGACGCATCCTGGACCGCTTGACCCCGGATCTGGTCGGCGACCAGCCGAACCTTCTGGGGCGAGGCCTGCAAGTAGCGAAGCTTGGCCGTGACTTCCATCGCTTGTCGTCCTCTCTGACGAGTGCTCCACCGCGGTCGGGCTCAGGGCCCTAACGCAGGCGGGCCCCCTTCTCCTTCTTGCCGCCGTGGCTCCGGAACGTCCGGGTCATGGCGAACTCACCGAGCTTGTGCCCGACCATGTTCTCGCTGATGAACACCGGGATGAACCGCAGCCCGTTGTGCACCGCGATGGTGTGGCCGACCATCTCCGGCGTGACCGTGGAGCGGCGAGACCAGGTCTTGATGACCCGCTTGTCGCCCTTCTCGTTCATCGCGTCGACCTTGTCGCGGAGATGGTCGTCGATGAAATAGCCCTTCTTCAGTGAGCGCGCCATTGTCGATCCCCCGCCTTACTTCTTGCGCCGCCGCACGATCATCTTCTGCGTGCGCTTGTTGTTCCTGGTCTTGTAGCCCTTGGTCGGCTTGCCCCACGGCGTCGTGGGGTGCCGGCCGCCCGAGGAGCGGCCCTCGCCGCCACCCATGGGGTGGTCGACCGGGTTCATCACGACCCCCCGGTTGTGCGGGCGCCGGCCGAGCCAGCGCTGGCGGCCCGCCTTGCCCAGCGAGAGGTTCTCGTGCTCGAGGTTGCCCACCTGCCCGACCGTGGCGTAGCAGTCCAGGTGCACCCGGCGCACCTCGCTCGAGGGCAGGCGGAGCTGGGCGTACTGGCCTTCCTTGGCCACCACCTGGGCCCCGGCTCCGGCCGCGCGCACCATCTGCCCGCCCTTGCCGATCTTGAGCTCGACGTTGTGGACCACCGTGCCCAGGGGGATCTTGCGCAGCGGCAGGGCGCAGCCGACGTTGACCGGGGCCTCTTCGCCCGCCACCACCTCCGCGCCGACCTCGAGGCCGC
>CAZIIB010000536.1:0-3397 GCA_964539125.1 uncultured Thermoanaerobaculia bacterium
GCGCTGCGGTTCCCGAGGGTGGGAGAGGGATCGAGGGTGAGGGGGGTGGTCCGGTCAATCCAGCAGTGTCCGCACCGCTTCAGGCACCGCGGCGAGGGCCTCGGGGAGCTTCTCGGGCTCCTTGCCTCCCGCCTGGGCGAAGTCGGGCCGGCCGCCACCGCCGCCTCCCACGCGCTCCGCCAGGGCCTGCACCAGTCGCCCCGCTTGGACCCGACCGATCAGGTCCCGGGTTACCGCCGCCACCAGAGAGACCTTCTCGTCGTCCCGACTGCCGATCACCACGATGCCGGAGCCGAGCTTCGAGCGCAGCGCGTCGGCCATGTTGCGCAGCTCGCCGGGCGGTGCCGGCGGCACCTCGCGGGCCAGCACACGAATCCCGTCCACATCGACGGCGTCCGTCGTCCCGTCCGCCCCGGCTCCCCGTCCGGCCACCATGTCCATCCGGAGCTTGGCCAGCTCTCGCTCCCGCTCGTCGACGGCGCGCCGTAGGGAGGCCACCTCCTCGGCCGCCCGCTCCGCCGGCACCCCGAGTGCCCCCTCCACCTCACCGAGCGCGGCCTCGCGCTCGCGCACCCGCGCGATCGCCCCCTCGCCGGTGAGCGCCTCGATCCGGCGCACACCCGAGGCGATGCCCCGCTCAGCGGTCACCAGGAAGAGGCCGATCTCTCCGGTATTGCCGACGTGGCACCCGCCGCAGAGCTCCAGGCTGAAGCCGGGCACCTCGACGGTGCGCACGCGGGCGCCGTACTTCTCGCCGAAGAGCGCCATGGCGCCGGCCGCCACCGCCTCCTGGTAGCCGGTCTCCTGGATCCGCGTGGGCAGGGCCTCGCGCACCCGCCGATTGACCCGGTCCTCCACCTCGCGCAGCTCCTCGGGCTCGACCGGACGGTGGAAGGTGAAGTCGAACCGCAGCCGGTCCGGCGCGACGAGGGAGCCCGCCTGGCGGACCTCGGTACCGAGGACCTCCCGGAGGGCGGCGTGGAGGAGATGGGTCGCCGTGTGGTTTCTCTGGGTCGCCAGGCGCAGCTCCCGGTCGACCTCCAGGCTCACCTCCTGGCCCGGACGGAGTGTGCCCTCCTCGACCTCCAAGAAGTGGAAGAAGAGGCCGGTCGTGTCCTTCTGGGTGTCGGTGACTCGCGCGCGGCCGCCCGGCCAGGCGATGGCCCCCCGGTCGCCCACCTGGCCACCGGACTCTGCGTAGAAGACCGTCCGATCGAGGACCGCCACGCCGCGCCCGCCTTCGCTGAGGGCGGCGGCGGTCACCGGCAGGCCTCCGCTCATCGTGCTCTCCAGCCGCTCGACCCGGGCGCCTTCGAGGCGCAGCCGGTCGTAGCCCGAGAACTCAGTGCCCGCGACCGCACCGCCGCCCTCCTCTTCCCCCCGCAGGACCCGGGCGAGGGCGGCGAGGCGCTTCTTGCCTTCGCCCGCCGCCTGGCGGGACCTCTCCTGCTGGGTTTCGAGCGCCTCCTCGAATCCACTCTCGTCGAACCCCATCCGCTCTTCCTCGGCGATCTCGCGGATCACCTCCCGCGGCAGGCCGTGGGTCTCGTAGAGCCAGAAGGCGCGAGCGCCGGGCAGCACATCGAGCCCTTCGGCCCGCGCCGCCTCCACCTCGTCCTGTACCTGGCGGGAGCCGGCGGCCAGGCTGGAGAGGAACTTCTCCTCCTCGGCGCGCACCGTGGCCACGGACGCTTCGCGGGTCGCGTCGAGCTCGGGGTAGGCGCCGCCCATCGCCTCGCCCACCACGGGAACGAGCCGGTGGAGGAAGGGCTCTTCCAGCCCCAGGCGCATGCCGTGGCGCACCGCCCGGCGCAGGATCCGGCGCAGCACGTAGCCGCGACCCTCGTTGCCCGGAATCACGCCGTCGGCGAGGAGGAAGGCGACCGCTCGCAGGTGATCGGCGATCACCCGCAAGGAGACGTCCTGGTCTCGATCTCGCTCGGGATCGGCCCGGTAGGCGACGCCGGCGAGCTCGCCGGCGGCCTCGAGGATCGGGAGGAAGAGATCGGTGTCGTAGTTCGAGGGCACTCCCTCGAGGACCGCCGCGAGCCGTTCGAGGCCGGCTCCGGTGTCGATCGAGGGGCTGGGCAACGGGGTGAGCTCGCCCGCCTCGTCGCGCTCGTACTGCATGAAGACCAGGTTCCAGAGCTCCAGGTACCGTCCGCTGTCCGAGCCCTCGTCCCAGTCGACTTGCGGCCGGTCCGGGTGGAGATCGATGTGGAGCTCGCTGCACGGTCCGCACGGGCCGACGTCGCCCATGGCCCAGAAGTTGTCCTTCTCGCCACACCGCAGGATCCGCCCCGCCGGCAGGCTCGAGATCCGGTGCCAGAGCTCCCAGGCCTCGTCGTCCTCCCGGAAGACCGTGGCGAAGAGGTGCTCCGCCGGCACCCCCCAGGCGCCGGTGACCAGGTCCCAGGCGAAGCGGATCGCCTCCTCCTTGAAGTAGTCGCCGAAGGAGAAGTTGCCCAGCATCTCGAAGAACGTGTGGTGCCGGGGCGACGGGCCCACGCTCTCGAGATCGTTGTGCTTGCCCGAGACCCGGAGGCACTTCTGGGCGGTCACCACGCGCGGAGCGGGGGGCTCTTCCAGTCCGAGGAAGGCGTTCTTGAACTGCACCATCCCGGCGTTGACGAAGAGCAGTGAGGGGTCGCCGTGCGGGACCAGAGGCGCGCTCGGGTGGGCACGGTGGCCCCGCTCCTGGAAGAAGTCGAGAAACGAGGTGCGGATGTCGTGGCTCTTCATGGGGTGAGTCCTGGGGTGCGGTCGAGTCTACGTGCCCCCGGGTCAGGGCACAACGTCGGGGACCGGGTCTCGCCTTCCCGGGGAGCACGGGCCTCGCTCCACGTGGAGTGACGAAGGCTGCGCCCGGTGGCGCCTCCGGCGTCGGTCCGGCCGAGACAGAGCTCGGCCGCTTCACGCGTCTGACGGACTCCGCAACGACGATGCCGCGTCAATCGAGCTCGGGCTCTGCGCGGCCCCGCTCGCGCAGGACGGCCGCGATCGAGGCGGCGGAGAAGCCGCGACGCTCGAGGCGCCGCGCCAGGGCCTCGGGGCTCTTCCGGCCGGCCGCGCCGGCCCAGCGCCGGGCCTCGGCGCGCGCCGCCGGCAGGTCGTCCTCGGGGAGGAGCTCGTCCAGGACTTCGCGGGCCATCCCGCCCTCGACGCCCCGGGCCGCGAGCTCCGCCGCCAGGCGGGCCCGGCCGTAGCCGCCCGTCCGCGCGAGCCTCCCCGCCACGAACTGCCGGGCGGCCTGGCCGTCGTCCAGGTAGCGCCGGGAGGCGAGGCGGTCGAGGGTCTCGGCCACCTCTTCGGGTGGATAGCCGCGGCGGGCGAGCTTGTCGCCGAGCTCCCGGCGGAAGTGGGTCCGCCGGGCGAGGAGCTTGACCGCCTGGTCGTA
>CAZIIB010000537.1:0-3389 GCA_964539125.1 uncultured Thermoanaerobaculia bacterium
ATGTGCCGGGGATCATCCCGCGATATTTAGGCACGGTCCTCTGCCTTGTAATGCATGGTCGAGGTGCTGCGTTTCGAGCGATCCAGATAGCCAATAACCGTGAGTCCGCCAACTACGCGTTCACCTTTTCGTACCCGGATATCGGTCTTTTGCGGCAGAATAATGTCGACGCGCGAACCGAACTTGATTATGCCCATCCGTCGACCGGCCTGCACGTCGTTTCCCGGCTCCAGCCGGCACACGATCCGGCGGGCAATCAGCCCGGCGATCTGCTTAAAGGCCAGCGGCTGGCCGACGTCGGTTATCATGCCGATTTCCGTCTGCTCGTTGTCGGTTGAAGCCTTGTCGGCAAAGGCTGCCATGAACTTGCCGGCAATGTAGCTGACAAACGACACTGTCCCACTTGCCGGTACGCGATTGACGTGTACGTCCAGCACGGAGAGGAAAATGGAGACTTGAGTGGCATGGTTGCCGACAAACGCATGAGACAGGTCGGTTTTGATAGCGACCACTTTACCGTCGGCAGGCGACAGGATAATGCCCGGCGCCAGGTCAGTTGTGCGCTCCGGATCGCGAAAGAAGTACACCATCAAGAGTGTGATCAAACCGAGTACAATTGACAATATCGTGAGTACAACCGACGGCCACGCGATCGCCGACACAACCGCTCCGACCGCGGCCGCAAAAACGAGCAAGATAAGTGACCAGCCGTCGCGCGCTATCATTTGCCAAAGACTCGCTTGAAAATTGTATCGACGTAACGCATGTAGTACTCGAGCGTGAAGCAGTCATCGATCTCTTCAGACGTAAGGTGCGCGGCAATTTTAGGGTCGGCCTTAACCAATTCGCGAAACAGCCCCTTCCCCTCGTGCGCCTTCATGGCGTTGTGTTGCACAAGTCGATACGCCTTGTCCCTCGACCCCATCGGCGCAGCAAGCTTCAACAGCAGGCGCTGCGAAAACACCAGCCCGCCGCCGTAGTAGACGTTCTCCAGCATCCTCTTCTTGTTGATCACCAGTCCCTGAAGAATTTCGTTGAACTTGTGCAATCCATAGTCAAGGATCGTGGTCGCGTCAGGGAGAATCACGCGTTCGACCGACGAATGTGCGATGTCCCGCTCGTGCCAGAGTGGTACGTTTTCCATCGCCGAAACTGCGTACCCTCGCAGTAGACGAGCAATACCTGTCACCCGCTCGGCGGTAATCGGGTTCTTCTTGTGCGGCATCGCCGACGAACCCTTCTGGTTCTTGGAGAATCCTTCCTGCATTTCGCCGATTTCGGTCCGCTGAAGATTACGAATCTCAGTCGCAAATTTCTCCAGCGACGATCCAACCAAAGCGAGCGACGTAATGAACTCGGCATGCCGGTCACGCTGGATAACCTGTGTCGATACCGGGGCCGGTTTCAATCCGAGCGCCCGGCACACCGCAGCCTCGATGCGCGGATCTAGATTGGCGTAGTTGCCAACCGCTCCTGAAATAGCACCGACCTTCAAATGCTGTGCAGCCCGCCGGAACGTTTCCTGCCGGCGCGACAGCTCGGCGAACCAGACGGCAAACTTCAAACCAACCGTCGTCGGTTCGGCCGCAATCCCATGTGTGCGACCAAGACAGGGTGTCAACTTGTGTTTGCGGGCCAGGCCGCGGATTAGTCGAAGCGACGTGTTTATCTTGCGATCGATGATCTCAGCCGCGCGCGTGAGGCGAAGCGCCTGGGCGGTATCGAGCACGTCCGAAGAAGTCATGCCGTAATGAAGGTACTTGGCCTCATCGCCGATCTTTTCGCTCATCGATGTTAAGAACGCGATGACATCGTGGTTTACTTCAGCTTCGATTTCATTGATTCGCTGAACATCGAAACCGGCCTTCTTCGCGATCACGTCGGCGGCTTTCTTGGGGATAATCTTGTGCCGCGCCATCGCCCTGGCAGCCTGCACCTCGACTTCGAGCCAGCTCTGGAACTTAGCTTCGTCTGACCACAACGCCGTCATCTCCGGCAGCGAATACCGCTCGATCATGCGTCCTTCCCCGCCTTCTTGTAGTCTGCAATGAACTTCTCGAGGCCAATGTCCGTCAGCGGATGCTTGATCAGCTGCTTGATTACTTTCAGCGGCATCGTGCAGACATCCGCGCCCAACCTGGCGGCCTCGACTACAAGAAACGGGTGTCGCACGGACGCCACCAACACTTCAGTCTCAAACATGTAGTTGTTGTAGATGGTCACGATGTCCGCAATCAGCTGCATTCCATCAGTGGAAACGTCATCCAGCCGCCCGACAAACGGCGACACGTAACTTGCCCCGGCCTTCGCCACCAGAAGCGCCTGCATCGAACTGAAAACCAGCGTGGCGTTGGTGCTTATGCCTCGCTCAGTGAGCGTCTTGATGGCTTTGAGACCTTCGAGGATAGTCGGAATCTTGACAACAATATTGTCGCCAATCTTGACCAGTTCTTCGGCTTCACGCAGCATGCCGTCGCAATCAGTCGAAAGTACTTCGGCAGACACCGGGCCGGGAACGATGCGGCAGATCTCGGACAGCAACTCTCTGTAGGGGGCCTTTTCCTTCGCAGCCAGCGAGGGATTGGTGGTCACGCCGTCCAGCACACCCATGGCCGCGGCCGATTTGATTTCCTCAATGTTAGCCGTATCGATGAAGAACTTCATGCGGGCGATTCTCCTTTGTAACCGACTGACACTAAATACAATCCGTGCGCCGGAGCCGTAAATACCTGGCGCTCATCAGAAGGAGCGCTCATGATATCCCGAAAACGGCCCAAAGTCAAGTTGAGCGAGTTGTGGTCGGGATTGACCGTCGCGAGATTCACCATACAGCCTACCAGCTCCCGCACCATCGTGTGCAGAAAGCGGTTGGCCCGGACTTCATAAACCAGCAGTGGCCCGATTTGTCGCCAGCAAGAGTGCTCCACGATGCAGGTATTGTCCTCCTTGCGCGACGCCGCGACACAGAACGGGGCAAAGTCGTGCTGGCCTTCAACGACTTTGGCCGCCCGCGTCAAGCGGTCAAGATCGAGGGGATTAGGATTGTACCAGCGCTGGTGGCGGTATACCGCTGATAGCTGGTCCGACAGCAAATACCGGTACCGGCGCCATTGAGCCGAAAAGCGAGCGTGAAACTCGCCGGCTACGCCTTCCGAGGTTTTCACGCGAATGTCGTCCGGCAGATAGTAGTTGAGAGCATCGCGGTACCGTTCCGGCTCAAGCCGATGATCAATATGGAAGTTAGCCACCTGACCCAGCGCATGGACCCCGGCATCCGTGCGCCCGGCGCCATACACGGTGACCGTCTGCTGCGTGGTCTGCCTGATGGCTTTGGCAATCGCCCCCTGTATGGTCGCCCGATCATCCTGCACCTGCCAGCCGGCGTAGTT
>CAZIIB010000538.1:0-3378 GCA_964539125.1 uncultured Thermoanaerobaculia bacterium
GCGGTGGCGGCGCCGGCGAACCCGGCGCCGACGATGGCGATGTCGAAGCCGCGCGAGCCCATGGCCGCTCAGCGTAGCAGCCCGGGGCGTCCTCGGCCGGCCGCGATGCGGCCGTTTCGGTCACGAGTCGCGCAAGGCGATGGCCGGGTCCACGGCGGCGGCGCGGCGGGCGGGCATCCAGCTCGCGAGCACGGTGACCACCGCCAGCACCGCGCCCACCCCCAGCACGGTCAGGGGCTCGACCTGCGTGATCCCGGAGAGTGCGCTGCCGACCGCTCGGGTCACCAGGATCACGCCCGGCACGCCGAGCACGATGCCGATGGCGGCGAGCAGCAGCCCCTGGCGGGTGACCATGCCCCGTACCTGACCCGCCCGGGCTCCCAGTGCCATGCGCACGCCGATCTCGTGAGTGCGCTGGGCCACCGTGAAGGCGAGGACACCGTAGGTCCCGAGGGCGGCGAGGAGCAGAGCCAGCGTGCCGAAACCACCCAGGATCGAAGTGATCACCTTCATCCCGACGAAGAACTGGGCCGAGTACGCCGCGATCGATTGCACCTGGGAGACGACGAGGTCCGGGTTGAAATCCGTCAGCGCCTGGCGCACGGGGCCGGCCAGCGCGTCGGGATCGCCCGCTGAACGCAGGGTCACCGCCACGGCGGTCGGTGGTTGCTGGGCGAGCGGCAGGTAGATCACCGGCTCGTCCTCGCCGGTGAAGATGATGCCGTGCTTCACCGTGTCCACCACCCCCACGATCCGGTGGCTCTTCCCCTCGACCGTGATCTGCCGGCCGAGGGGATCGGCGTCCGGCCACTGGCGCTCGACCAGGGCGCGGTTGACGACCGCCACCGGCGCCGAGTCGATGCGATCGGTGGAGGTGAAGGCGCGGCCGGCGCGCACCGCGATTCCGAGGGTCTCGAAGAACCGGGGGTCGACCCTCCCGACGGCGGCGCTCGGCGGCGCCTGGCCCTCGGGCGGCGGCGAGGCGTCCACGGTGTAGGTCTCGCTCGGGAGCAGCGGCGTGCGGGGGCGGAAGCTCGAAGTGCTCGCCGCCACGACCCCCGGGACGGTCGCGAGGCGGCGGCTCATCTCCTCGATCTCGGCCGCCCGCTTCCCGGGCGAGGCCTGGGCGTCGTCCGGCAGGTCGACCCTCAGCGTGGCCAGATGGGCGGTCTCGAAGCCCGGATCCGAATGCTGGAGCTCGAGGAAGCTCCGCACCATGACCGCCCCGCCCCCCAGGAGGATCAGCGAGAGGGCGATCTCGGCCACCACCAGGCCCCGGGCCACCAGCCGCCGCCGCCCCCCGAGGCTCGCCCCGCGACCGCCCTCCTTGAGCGCCGTCTGGACCTTCATGCGACTCACCTGGATGGTGGGAAGCAGGCCGACGATCAGCCCGGCGACGACGGTGACGCCGACGGTGAACCCCAGCACCCGGCCGTCGACGGCGGGCAGGTAGACCTTGGGCAGGCGGGAAGCGAAGGCGTTGGCGATGCTCCGGGTCGCGAGGTACCCGAGGCCCATGCCCAGCACCCCGCCGACTGCCGCCGAGACCAGCGACTCGGTGGCGAGCTGGCGGGCGATCCGCCAGCGCCCGGCGCCCAGGCTGGAGCGCACCGCGAGCTCGGTGACGCGGCCCTGGGTGCGGGCCAGGAGCAGGTTGGCGATGTTGGCGCACGCGATGAGGAGCACGAAGATCAGCGCGCCCTGGAGGAGCCCGAGGATCTGGCGGTCCTGATGCGACGGCAGCTCGGTGCGCAGGTTGAGGACCTGCACCGTGTAGCCCCGGTTCGCCTCCGGGTACTCGGTGGCCAGGCGCTCGCCCAGCGACCTCAAGGCGGTAGCGGCCTCGGCCGTGGTCACCCCGGGGGCGAGGCGGCCCATCGCCAGCAAGTCGCGGCGATCGCGCTTGGCCGTGGCGGGGTCGAGGGCGAGGGGGCGGTAGAGCTTGACGTCGGGATCGAGGAACTCGAAGCGCTCGGGGAGCACTCCCACCACGGTCTGGGCTTCGCCGTTGAGCACGAGGGTCTTGCCGAGCACCCCCGGGTCGCCGGCGAAGCGGCTCTGCCAGAAGCCGTAGGTGAGGAGCACTACCTTGGCGGCGGCGCCGGGCTTCCCCTCCTCGGCGAGGAAGGCCCGCCCGAGCCGAGGCTGGACGCCCAGCAGGGGGAAGAACTCCGGGGTCACCTGGGCGGCGGTGACCGGCTCGCTCCGGTCACCCGAGCCGCTGCCGGCGCCGAGCTTCACCGGAGCGGAGGAATAGGCGGCCATGGCCGAGAAGCTGGTCTGGCGCTCTCGCCAGTCGAGGAAGTTGGCCGCGGAGGTGCCCGAGACCTGCCCGGCGAGCTTCGGGTCCTGGTACTCCCCGACGAGGGCCAGACGCTCCGGGTGGTCGTAGGGCAGCGGCCGGAAGAGCAGGCCGTTGACCAGGCTGAAGACCGCCGTGTTGCCGGCGATCGCCAGGGCGAGGGAGCCGACGACGAGGGCCGTGACCGTCGGCGCCTTGCGCAGGGAACGAAGTGCGTACTTGACGTCCTGGACGAGTGACTCCATGGTGCCTCCTCGGAGGAGACTACGGCGCCGACCGCCGGTAGTTTCGTCCGCGCCCTACTCGCCGCGCAGCACTTCCACCGGGTCGACCGTCGCAGCGTGGCGGGCCGGCCGGTAGCAGGCGGCCAGCGCGATGGCGAGGAGCAGCACCGAGACCGCGGCCAGGGTCGTCGGGTCCCAGGGCGCCACGCCGAAGAGAAGCGAGCCCGCGAAGCGGCCGAAGACGAGGGCGAGCGCCGTCCCAAGGACCACGCCGACGAGGGTCAGGCCCACCCCCTGGCGCATCACCAGGCGCAGGACCTCGCCCGGGGCCGCACCGAGGACCATCCGGGTACCGATCTCGTGCCGGCGCTGCTCGACCGAGAAGGCGAGGACCCCGTAGACCCCCACCGCCGCCAGGGCCAGGGCCAGAGCGCCGAAGGCGACCAATAGCACCATCGAGAGGCGCCGGGTGAGGAGGCTCTCGGCGAGCTGCCGGCGCATGGTGGTGACCCCGTACACCGGCTGCTCCGGATCGATCGCGCGGATCGCGGCGCGTAGCGGCTCGGCCAGGGCTTCCGGGTCGCCGGCGGTGTGGACGACGAACGTCATCCTCGTCTGGGGACGCTGGCGGTAGGAGACGTAGATCGTCTCCTTCTCGATCGGGTGCTCGAGGTCGCTCACCTTGACCGGCGCCACCACGCCGACGATGGGGATCCAGGGCGAGTCCGAGTCCGGGCCGCCCTTGTTCAGGCGGCCGGCGAGGGGGTCCTTGCCCTGGAAGTACTTGTCGACCAGCGTCTCGTCGACCACCGCCACCATGGGCGAGTCGGCCTGGTCGAAGCGGGTGAAGCC
>CAZIIB010000539.1:0-3374 GCA_964539125.1 uncultured Thermoanaerobaculia bacterium
CCCAGGTCGTCTCGTCGTAGGGGTGGAGCAGCAGGTGGGTGTGGAGGTCCATCAGGCCGGGGATCAGGTAGTCCCCGGAGAGGTCGATCCGCCGGGCGCCGGCGGGCGCTTCGCTCCGGCCGGCCGCGGCGATGCGGGCGATCCGCCCGTCCTGGACCAGGACGTCGCGGCCCTCGAGCCACCGGTCGCCCGAAGGGGCCAGCACGCGGGCGCCGGCGAGGACGAGCGCCGGCGCCGGCGGCGCCTGGACCTGTGCGGTCGCGGCCGCCGGGACGGCCATGGGAACGGCCAGCAGGGCCGTGGCCAGGGCGAGGGTTCGCAAGCCGGCCTTCGCCGATCGGAGCAAGACTCTCATCGGGTTACCTCCAGGCGTCATTCGCGGACTGTCAAGGTCAGACGGAGCAGCGGCCGGGGCCCCTTGCCGAAGAGGCGGTCGAAGGTCGCCCGGTCGAGCTGGAGGCGGAGCTTCTTCTCCAGACCGGCCTCTCCCTTCTGGCCCGAGAGCGACCGGCCCAGGGAGAAGTTCTCCAGGTGCGCCGTGGCGGCGGGCTCGCCCCCTGGAGCGAGCAGGGCGACGTCCAGATCGCCGTGCTGGAGGAAGCTGCCGCTGTGGAGCGCGACCGTCACGTCCAGGGCCACGCCCTTCTTGTTCTCGTCGCGCGACACGGTCACCCGGGTGATCGAGGCGCCGTCGGCGACGTACTGGGCGGTCTCGTCGGTGCTCCAGGAGTACTCCTCGGGGATCGACTCGATCGCCCCCACCGGAACCTCGAGCTCCATGGGGGACTTGAGGCGAATCTTCGACCGCTCCTCGGGCGGCAGCTCCGCGTCGGGCACTTCCACCGACACCGCCGTCACCTTGCCGGGGCGCTCGGCCTCCGACGGCTCCGGGGCGGCCGCCGGTGCGGGGGGCGCCGGCGCCGGGGGCTCGGCTTGGGGCGGCTGCGGGGCGGGCTCCGGAAGCAGCGCCGCCTCGGCCGCCGGCACGTAGGTCGCTTCGAAGTAGGTCGACCAGGTGGCGCCGGCGTCGTCCGAGCGCTCGATCTTGTGGTGCAGGTGACCGTCGGCCTCGGGCCTCAGCATGGCCCGCGACAGATGGATCGTGCCGTCGGCGCTCGTGTCCTCGCCCTCGAAGCGCAGGACGCCGTCCTCGACCGTCCCCTGGTAGCGCACCACGTTGCCGCTCGAGCCGATCCAGACCTGATGCCAGACGCCGTCCGCGGGATCGACGAAGCTCAGGCTCTCCCCCGAGCCGGCGTCGCCGGCCGAGGTCCAGGTCTCCTGGATCACGCAGCCGCCATGGAGCACCTCCACCCGGCTCGTGCCGAGCTCTCGGCCCTGATCGTCCACCGCCCGCCATTCCCCGAGCCAGAAGTCGAGCTGGCGGTGGACCGCGTCCCGGCACGGGCTCGCCGTCACGGAGGCCGCCCGGAGCACCCCGGTCCACGCGGAGAGGACCAGGAGGCCGAGGGCGGCCACGAGAAGCGGGAGTCGGGGCCACCGCCGGGCGGGGCGAGAGGGCTGGGCGCGGTCGTCCATCGTCGGGTTCTCCTGCGGTTCTCGAGACGCGTTGCCCCCGACTTTACCCCGGCCGGGCCACCCGCGCCTCTCGCCGGATGAGCGCCGGGGCGCTCAGTGCCGCAGGCCGCGGGCGCTCGCCGCCACGGCGGGCTCCGCGCTCGGACCCCAGGAGGCCCCGCGCGCCACCGGGCTGGGCAGCGGCGGAACGTAGCGGTGGCGGCGCAAGCGGTCCATGAGCTCCCGCGCCATGGGCGGGGTCAGGGCCTGGCGTCCGTCGCACAGGGCCTGGCAGGGGTCGGCGTGGATCTCCACCAGCAGTCCCTGGGCGCCGGCGGCGATCGCCGCCTCGGCGAGCGGCAGCACGTACTCCCGGGCACCCGCCGCGTGCGAGGGGTCGGCGATCACCGGCAGGTGAGAGAGCGCCCGGGCGATGGGGATGGCGGCGATGTCGAGCTGGTAGCGGGTGGCGACCGTCGAGGGCGGCAGGATGCCGCGCTCGCACAGGACCACGTTCGGGTTGCCCGAGAGCATCACGTACTCGGCGGCCATGAGCCACTCCTCGACGCTCGCCGCCGGCCCGCGCTTGAGAAGCACCGGGATGCCCGACTGGCCGGCGGCGCGCAGGAGCTCGAAGTTCTGCATGTTGCGGGCGCCGATCTGGAGCATGTCGACCTGGTAGTCGAGGAACAGCCCGAGGGTGCCCACGTCGCGCAGCTCGGTGACGACCGGGATGTCGAACCGCTCGCGCACCCGGGCCAGCAGCTCCAGGCCCTCCTCGCCCAGTCCCTGGAACGAGTAAGGGCTGGTGCGGGGCTTGTAGGCGCCGCCGCGCAGGAGCTGGGCGCCCGCCTCGACCGCCGCCTCGACGGCGCGCAGGAGCTGGTCTTCCGATTCGACGGCGCACGGGCCGGCAATCAACACCGGCGGGCTGTCGCCTCCAATGCGCCGGCCCCGGACCTCGACCACCGTGTCCTCGGCCCGGCGCCGCCGCGAGGCGAGCCAGTAGCCCGGCCCCGGCCCTTCGATGCGGTCGACCCCGGGCAGCGCGGCGAGGAGGCGGGCGTCCAGGTCGTCGGGACGGACGACGATCACCGCCTCGCGAGGCCGGTGGCACTCCGCGACGCCGCCCATCGCGGTGACCCGCGAGAGGGCGCCCTCGACCTCGGCGAGCGTTGCGGTTTCCTTCATGACGATGAGCATGTCGTACCTTCCCGTGTCGACTCTCGATTCAAGAAGCAGGCCGCCGCCCGGCCCCGGCCCGAGGCGAGGGCCGTGAGCAGCCGGCGGGCGGCCAGGTAGCCGGCGCGGGCGGCGGCATCCGGCTCCGTCCCGTATTTCCGCGCGAAGCGCTCGGCGAACCCGGCGGGCACCTCGGCGTTCGGCTTCGGCAGGGCGATCCAGGGCACGCCGGTCGCGTGCAGCAGAGGCGAGGCGTCGTTGGCCGCCACCAGCGGCCGGCGGAGCTTCGTGGCCACCTGGGCCGCCAGGTGGCTTCCCGCCCGGTCGAGGGCGGTGATCAGTCCGGCGGCGCCATCGCGCTCCAGAAGGTCCCGCGCCGCCTCCCCCACCGAGGCCCACGGGTTGTGCACCGAGGCGGTGACGATCCGAACCACGGACGGGCTCTCCTCGGCGGCGAGCTCGGCCCCCCGGGCCACTCCGCGACCCAGGCCGGCGAGCTCGCCGCTCTCGGAGACCATCAGTCCGAGGGTCACCGGCCCGTCGGACGGCTCGGGATCCTCCGCCACCGTCTCCGCCCGGTGACCGGGCGCCGGCGAGACGTGATAGGTGCCGCTCTCCACCCGGGCCAGCGGCACCGGGCCCACGTCGTTGAAGGTGTTGTCGAAGACGATCTC
>CAZIIB010000540.1:0-3372 GCA_964539125.1 uncultured Thermoanaerobaculia bacterium
ATGATGAGATCTCCCAGGGGGCACAGGCCCCCTCCGATCTCATCCTTTCGCCGCGCCGACGACGCCGAAACACCCGGTGGGGTAGGAAGAGGAGGAAGGGGATCAGGAAAGGTTCATATCGTCCGACGGGCTCACCGCACCACGTCGCCTCCCCAGTCGAACTCGACCTGTTCGAGGGTTGCCACGGGCTTGCCGTCGAGGTGGGCCGGCCGGGCCGGCGGGCTGAAGCGCAGGGTCTCCAGGGCCCAGTAGATCGTGATCGGGTGGCTCCAGTCGCTCGTGACGACCGGCTGGCGGGGGACACCGCGCGCGTCGAAGAAGACCTCGAGCTGGACCGGCGGCAGGTTCTTGTGGAGGGCCGCCCCGTTGGGATGGACCTTCGGCGTCGGCTCGAGGTCCTCGACCGGCGGTTGGTAGTCGCTCGCTCCCGGAATGATCTCGGGTGCCTGGTAGCCCTCCGGGTACTCCCCGCGACCGCGCAGCGGGTGCGAGCGCAGGAGCTCCGACGCCTTTCCGTACGGAGCGAGATCGGTGGACGCCACGTCGGGATGAAGGTTGAGGGCCTCCCACCAGTCCCAGAGAGCGTCGTCGTCCCGCCCCAGGTTCGCCTCCGCGACCGCTCGCTGGAGCTCGAGGGTGGCGAGGACCTCTCCCAGGTCGGGCTCGTACCAGCTCTTCTCGGAGACCTTGTCCCGAAGCGCGTCGACGCACTTGAGGGCCCGCCGCCAACGGGACCTGCCGAGGGCGTTCTCGCACCGCTTCACGCCGTCCCACCAGCGCGAGCGTTGAACGCCGGGATGAGCGTCCTGGCCGGCCGCCGGGGGCGCCCCGGCGAGCGCCAGAGCGAGACAGGCGGTCGCGAGCAGGAGCCGCCGCCGGCTCGCTCCACGAGGTTCCGGATGGATGCGTTGCGAAGCGGGCATCGTCATCTGTTTAGAGTCCCCGATGATCCTTCAATCGGGCGGGGCCCCTCGGCTCGCGAGTCTCTCTCGCGCCGGCCCAAGATCCGTTCCGTGGACCCCGATCTCGGCCCAGGGATCGTCCTTCTGGGCCAGGCGCCGGAAGAGGTTCCGCAGGGTGTAGCGCTGCGGGTCGAGGCCGTCGAGCTCGTCCCAGCCGACCGGCGTGGCGACCGGCGCGCCGGGGCGGGCCCGCACCGAGTACGGGGCCACGGTGGTCTGGGCGTAGCCGTTGCGGAGATAGTCCAGGAACACCCGCCCCCGGCGCTTGGACTTGCGCTGCTCCACCGTCAGGTGCTCCGGATCGTCGGCCGCCAGGCGGCGGGCGAGCCCGTGGGCAAAGCCCCGGACCTGGTCGAAGGTCTCGCGGCGGACCAGGGGCACGACCAAGTGGAAGCCTTTGGACCCGGTGGTCATCAGAAAGGCGGGCAGCCCCAGGGCCTCGAGCTCGTCGCGCACCCGCCGGGCGGCGCGGCGCACCTCCCTTCGGTCGCGTTCGGGATCATCGCCCGCGGGGTCGAGGTCGAAGATCATCCGGTCCGGGTGGTCGAGGTCGTCGACCCGGGAGAGCCAGACGTGGGGCGTGATGCAGGCCTGATTCGCCAGGAAGACGAGGGTCGCCGCGTCGTCGCAGACCACGTGAGTCACCGAGCCGCCCTCCTTGGGGACCTCCTCGGTATGGATCCAGTCGGGGAAGTAGTCCGGCGCGTCCTTCTGGAAGAACGACTTGCCCGCGATGCCGTCCGGAAAGCGGTGCATGGAGATCGCCCGGCCGGCGAGGTGCGGCAGCATGGTGCCGGCGACCCGCCGGTAGTACTCGACCAGATCGCCCTTGGTGATCCCCGCCTCCGGGAAGAGAACCTTGCCGGGATTGGAGATCCCGACCCTGCGGCCGTCGATCTCGAGGGAGTCAGGCATCGGCGGCGATCTCCTCCAGGGTTCGGCAGGTGAGGACCGACTTCGGCTCCGTGCTGGTGGGCTTGCGGCGGGCGTCGGCCTCCGAATCGTCCATCTTGACCAGCAGCCAGTTCCTCGGGTCGCCGCGCATCTTCGTCTGGGTCAGGGCGTAGCCGCCTCGAAGCTTCTCACCTTCGAGCCAGACCGTCAGGTGGCCGTCCGCCAGGGCCTCCGCCATGGTCTCGCCATCCGGCTCCTTCAGATTACGGTACGTACCCCGGTCCCACACGAGCACCGTCCCGCCGCCATATTCGTCCTCCGCGATGACCCCCTCGAAGTCGATGTAGTCGAGAGGGTGGTCCTCGGTGCGCACGGCCAGGCGCCTCTCCCGCGGATCGGTCGAGGGGCCCTTGGGAACGGCCCAGGAAACCAGCACGCCGTCGACCTCGAGGCGAAAATCGTAGTGGAGCGTGCTCGCGTCGTGCTTGTGGATAACAAACCGCGTAGCGCCGTCTCCGGCCCGCCGGCCTCCTTCATCCTCCCCTTCCGGCTCGGCGGTCCTACGAAAGTCCCGCTTCTTCCGGTACTCTTGCAGCCGATCGTCCGTTGCCATCTTCGAATCCCCTGGGATCGTGAAGTGGAAAGGCACGTTTCCCGGGTGCAAAACCTGCGCCGTATCCGGACCCACGGCGGAACGCGACCGGGGAGGCTCCCTCTCCGATCGGTCTTCCGCCGCGCGCGACTCCGGTCGCCCAGGGCCCGCCGAGACGAGCGTGTCACAGAACTCGGCGGGCGGGCGCGGCCAGGACGGCCGCCCTCCGTCCCGCCCTGACAGGAGGGAAGTCATGAAACGGCGTATCTCAGCAATCGTACTCGCTGTAGTCCTAGCCTTCGCGCTGTTCGCTGCAGTCAGCCCAGCGCACGCCGCTGACCATCCAAGTCGTGAGGGTTGGGTTGGCGAGGTGCTAGCTTGGCCCGACGCGGTGGCGGAGACGATTGGGGCGGGATGGCGTTGGTTGTGGAGCCAGTGGGGGGCCGTCCGCTACAGCGGAGATCCCAACGGTTCGGCGGCGACGAGCCCCACCGACGCCGCGGCACCGCAAACCCCCTCGACCAACCTGACAGAGGCCATATGTGATCCGACAGCACCGCCGGAAATCCGGTATTCGTGCGACCCCAACGGGTGAACCGATGACCTGAACGGGAGCCACTGCGTTCCGTGGGGGCCGGCGCTTGTCCGCGCGCCGGCCCCCGTTACCACTAGCAATAACGGAAGCACAGAAACGAGACCTGAGGGCAGGTTGCATTCGCCTACTCAGGACATGATAGAGTTGATCCTCAGTTTGGCAAGTGCGAAGAGAAGCTCCTGTGAGAGGCGCTGCGGTGTCTGTCCAGCCGCAGCGTGACCGTCCGAAGGATGGAAGGCTGATAGGCTGGCACCATCTGACCTGGCCCGACGCCATGGAGGAGACGGAGGATGACCAGGACTCCCACTCAGTCCCATATCGAGCGAGGC
>CAZIIB010000541.1:0-3371 GCA_964539125.1 uncultured Thermoanaerobaculia bacterium
TCGCGCCGTGGCTCGCCGCCTGGCCGGCTGCCGAGACCGCCTTTCGCGAGGCCCGCCGGCCGATCCTCCTCTATCCCCGACCCGAAGGACCGGGAGGGGTGCGATGAAGCGGATCCACCTGTTGCGGATGGCTGAAGGAGGGGAGGCGGCGGGCACGCTCGCGCCGCTCTACGCGGCGGTCCGCGCGGCGGGGCTGCGCGCCGGATGGCTCGATCTCGCCGGCGCCGCTGCGCCCGTGGGCGAGGCAGAGGGCCTGGAGCCGGCCGCGGCGGCGGGCGCCTTCCGGGCCGTCGCCGTGGGCGGTGGCCGGGTGGTCTCGATCAAGGCGACGGTCGGACCTCCCGTCCTCGCCGACCTCCTGCGAGAGCACTTCCTGGGCTGCGTCCTGGTGGTGATCCACGGGCCGGAGGATGCCGCCGCCGGGCCGGACCTGACCGGCATCCCGCGTCTGGAGGCCGCGGGCGAGCGCTGGCGCGTCATCCCCCCGGGCGCGGCCGCCCGCGAGCTCGCGGCCGCCGAGCTCGCCGCCCGGCTCCGCAGGCCCCGACCCTGGGACTGACGGGCGGACCGCCTCTCCCGGGGAAGGCGAGGCCTGGGGCGGAGGTGTCCCCTTCCCCCGTCGGGGGAGGCAAGGGGATCGAGGGGATGTGGGGAGGGGGCGGTTGACCGGAAGCTCGCGGGCTGCCAGAATGCCGCTCTGCGGCATGGCCGGGCCTTCCCCGGCCGGCGCGGGCCGCGAGACGCCTGCTCGAGCCTTCCGCCATGCGGTCCTCCACGGACACCACCTCCCCCGCTTCCGGCTCCGCTCAGGACCCGGCCACGGAGCCCATCCGCTTCTTCCTGCCCGGCCCGGCCTACGTCTCCGAGGCGGCTCGACGGGCGATGATCGCGCCCGTGGTCGGGCACCGGTCGGCGGCCTTCAAGGAGGTCTACGGCCGCCTCGCCACCGGCCTGCCAGCGATCTTCCGGACCTCGCGGGACGTCCCGTTCGCCACCGGCAGCGCAACCCTGGTGATGGAGATGGCGGTGCTCAACACGGTCTCCTCGCGGGTTCTCAACCTGGTGTGCGGCGCCTTCTCGGAGCGCTGGCACGCGATCAGCCTCGCCCTGGGCAAACGGGCCGACCGGGTCGACGTCCCCTGGGGCCGGGCCCTCGACCCGGACCTCGTGCGCCGCGCGCTCCGCCGGGCGGCGTCGGACAGGGCCGGCCGCGGCTACGACGCGGTCACCGTGGTGCACAACGAGACCTCGACCGGCGTGATCAACCCGCTGGCGGAGATCGCCCGGATCGTGCGCGAGGAGAGCGACGCCCTCGTCCTGGCCGACGCGGTCTCCTCGCTCGGCGGCGCGCGGCTGGAGACCGACGCCTGGGGCCTCGACTGGGTGCTCGCCGGAAGCCAGAAGGCCCTCGCCGCGCCGCCCGGGCTCGTGCCCTTCGCCGTGTCGGAGCGGGCCGAGGAGCGGGCCCGCGCGGTGACGCCCCGCGGCTACTACACCGACGTCGTCCGCTATCTCGAGCAGCACCGCAAGGGAGGCCCGATCACCACCCCCGCCGTGTCCGTCGCCTACGCTCTCGACCACCAGCTCCAGACGATCTCCCGCGAGGGGCTGGAGGCGCGCTGGGCGCGCCACGAGCGGCTGCGCGACCGGGTGGGCAGGTGGCTCGAGGGGTCGGGCGGTGAGCTCGGGTTCGCCTCGGCCCCGGAGCCCGGTGTCCGCTCGCCGACGGTGAGCTGCCTGCGGCCGCCGCCGGGCCTGGCGGCGCCGGAGCTGGTCGGCCGCCTGGCGCGCGCCGGCTTCACCCTGGGCTCCGGCTACGGAGCCTGGAAGGCCGAGACCTTCCGCATCGGTCACATGGGCGAGGTCCGCGAGAGCGACCTCGAGGCCCTGCTCGAAGCGATCGAGGAGGCGGCGGGACCGGCGTGAGCACCGCCCTGAAGGACCACCGAGCGAGCTACAGAATCCATCCAATGGGAGGAGCGCCATGTCGTATCGCATCCTGATCTCCGATCCCCTGCAGGCCTCCGGGATCGACATCCTGCGCGAATCCGGCGCCGAGGTCACCGTGCTCCCCGAGGCGGAGCGATCCCGGTTGGCCGAGATCCTGCCCGACTACGACGCCCTGGTCGTGCGCAGCATGACCAAGGTCACCCGCCAGCTCCTGGAGGTGGGCCGGCGCCTGAAGGTGGTCGGCCGGGCCGGGATCGGCGTCGACAACATCGACGTCGCCGCCGCCACCGAGCGGGGCATCCTGGTGGTCAACGCGCCGACGGCGAACCTGCTCTCGGCGACCGAGCACACCTTTGCCCTGCTCCTCGCGGTGGCCCGCCACATCCCCGCCGCCGACGCCTCGATCAAGGCCGGTGAGTGGGACCGCAAGCGATTCGTGGGCAACGAGCTCCAGGGCAAGACGCTGGGCGTCATCGGGTTCGGCCGGATCGGCCAGAAGGTGGCCGACCGCGCCCGCGCCTTCGGCATGAGCGTGGTCGCCTCCGATCCCTTCCTGGACGCCGACGTCGCGCGGCGCCAGGAGGTCGAGCTGCTCGAGCTCGACGACCTGATCGCCCGGGCCGACGTCGCGACCCTGCACACGCCGCTCACCGACGGCACCCGCGGGCTCCTCTCGGCGGCGAGGATCCGCGCCATGAAGGAGGGCGCCCTGCTCATCAACTGCGCGCGGGGCGGCCTGGTGGACGAGGCGGCCCTCCTCGAGGCCCTGGAGTCGGGCCGGCTGGCCGGCGCGGGGCTCGACGTGTTCGCCTCCGAGCCGCCGGCCGACCTCGCCCTGGTGGGGCATCCGAAGGTCGTGGCGACCCCTCACATCGGGGCCCAGACCCGCGAGGCCCAGCAGCGGATCGCGGTGGAGACGACCCGCATGGTGATCGCGGCCCTCGAGGGCTCGCTGGCGGTGACGGCGGTCAACCTGCCCTTCCGTCCCGCCGGCACTCAGGGGGAGCCGTACCTGCGCCTCGGCGAGCTCCTGGGCCGGCTCGCCAGCGGCCTCATCGGCGGCGGCGCCGATGCCCTCGAGGTCGATCTCTGGGGCATCGACGAGGCGTTCCGCGTGCCGGTGGCGATCGCGGTGCTCAAGGGGGCGCTGGAGCCCTTCCTGGGTGAGGCGGTCAACTACGTCAACGCGGAGCGGGTGGCCGCCGCGCGGGGCATCGAGGTGGTGCGCTCGACGCACTCGAGCTCGGGCAATTACCCCCAGCTCGTGGGGGTGACGCTCTCGGGGGCGGAGGGCTCGGTGTCGATCGAGGGGACGCTGTTCGGCGAGCGGGACCCGCGGGTCGTGGAGTTCGAGGGGTTCCGCCTGGAGTTCCGGCCGGAGGGCAAGCTCCTGGTGCTGCGCAACCGGGACGTGCCCGGGG
>CAZIIB010000542.1:0-3361 GCA_964539125.1 uncultured Thermoanaerobaculia bacterium
TGCCGATGGCGATTCCGAGGACGGTCAGGACGCTGCGCAGCTTGTTGCGCAGGAGGGTGTCGAGGGCAGAAGCGAGCAGCGCGGGGTAGTTCACGGTGGGGAGCCGAGAACCTGCAGCCAAGTGATGCTAGCACAGGCCTTTCGTCCGGGCGGCGGGGTCTCGAGCCGGTGAGCCATGCTGCCTTCGAGGAGGACAGAACCATGAACCGAACCCGTTGGATCGCCTCGGCCAGGGCGGCGCTGCTCGCCGCCGCGACGCAGCGGCGCCCGAATGCGAGCGTATTTCTGCACCGAAGTACTCAGTGTTTCTCCACCACCAGCAACTCGCTACCGGCGCTGGGCGACTCCTGCTCCCGCACTACCCCGACGCCCTTGCAGTAGAACTTGTGCTCGCGCACGTTGGGCTCCAGCGGGGTGGTGTCCTCCGTCTCGATGCAGTCGTGGTAGGTGCCCGCCGGGGCGGTCACGGTTTGCTGGAGCGCCACGACCTTCCCCATGTCCTCCGCGATGCCTGGTAGGTACTCCTGGCGGTAGAGACGTCCCCGGTGCGCCGCTGGATCGGCCCACATGGCGATGCCCGGCTGCGCTCCCTTGACCCCACTTTCCCAGGAGCCCTCGGTGCTGGTCACGCGACCGTTCCTCAGCTCCTTCGTGGCTTCGCCCAGGTACCAGACGTTCCCCTGCCGGTCCTGTGCGTACCAGTCGTAGGTGTCCTCCGCCAGGGCTCCGTTCTCGAACACCTGGTCGTGAACCACCGTGGCTGAAATTCCCATCACCCGCCGCGTCTTGGCGGTGACCGTCACCACGTCCGTTTCCCCGCGGTTCGCACCGGTGCCGCGGAAGCGGTACGTGGTGCCTGGGACCAAGGGGAGATAGGGGTTCGTGACGCGGGAGACGAAGTTCGCTGGCTCGATCCGCGGGGCGTAGGACCCGGACACCGCCTCCGCCCCCTCGGGTTCTCCGGCCTGACCCACCTCGCCCGCGGGTTGGCCCTCTTGTCGGGCCTCCTGCCTCTCGGCGCTGGGGCCTTCGTGCTCGTGCGCCAGTACCTGACCGGTGTGGGCGTCCACATTGATTTCCTCGATCCCGGTCTGGCCCTTCACCTTGATGTCGTAGGAGTAGATGTCGTGGCCGTTCTCGTGCTCGAACTCCTCAGACAGCACCTTGCCGCCCGGCACCGCCGCCAGCGCGACGGCACGCGCCTGGGATTCCGGGACGCGCGGTAGCGGCCCCTGCGACTGGGCAAAGAGCGCCCCGCTGGTGGAGAGCGCGAGAAGGGCCGTCAGCGAAAGTGTGTCGAGCTCTTTCATGGTCTGTGTCCAAGCGTGGAATGAACAGTAGCCTCGACGGTGCACGGTCGAGATCGAGCGCCTCTACGGCCATCCTACGCACTCTTTCGTGTCCCTTTCGTATCATTCCGATTACCTTCTAGTCATCGTCCCGGCATGGACGTTCGCTTTGATGGGGAGGCCGCGGATCGACTGACGGTGCTCGGCGTCCCGGCCGTCGAGGCAGTAGCGTAGGTTCTCGGGCGACTTCGTTCGAAACGTCCAAACCAGCCGGTTCCACCAGGGCAGGACACTCTCGTTGTTGGAGTTGGCCTCCTCCGGCACCCGGGAGGGGCGGCGTCGTGGATGTCCGGGGTCACGAGGAGCCCTGGTACCGAGCTCGACGAAGGGGGCCGCAGGGCAGCGTCGCGGTCTGGACTCCGCTTCTTCTACGCTCTGCGAGCTGTCTCAGATCCTCCCGAGCACCATGTCGACCCCGATCAGCAACTGGTCGAGCTGCCTCTCGGAGATCATCCCGACGCGCTCTTCCAGCAGCTTCCTGTCCAGGGCGAGAAGCAGAGAGACGTTGGCCACGGAGTCCCGAGGCAGCCCCGTCGTCCGAGCGCTGAGCAGGACGTTTCCCGGGGCATCGGCCCAGCGCAGTTGGCTGGTCAGCGGTACACACAGGACCGTCCGAATCCTGCTTCGGTTGAACGGGTCTCCTTGCACGACCACGACCGGGCGCCGCCACCCCGCCTCAGATCCGGAAGGCTCCGGGAGCCCCGCCCACCAGACCTCGCGTTGCCGCACTACCATTCGACGTCGCGCAGCGTGTGCTTCGCGGCTTCCGCCACCCATCGATCGTCGGCGCAGTCGACCGCGGCGAGGACTTCGTCGACTCGCTTCGTCACCGTGTCGGGATCATGCTCGCCGAGGTACGCCATGAGAGCCTCGGTGTAGAGCCGGCTCCGCGACTTCCCTTGTCGAGCCGCAAGATCCTCCGCCTGCTGGAAGACCGAGTCCGGGATAGAGATCGCCGTCTTCATACCGACAGTATAACCCCTCTTGGTCAGAACTCGGTGCGGAGACAGGCTTCGGCCCCCTCTTCGTCTGGAGTCAGGGGGCCCGGTCAGAAGCTCCAGGCGACGGCCACGCCGAAGCCGCGACGCTCGGGCAACAGGGCCACGGTCGGAGCGCTGCCGTCGCCGAAGAAGGCATCTTCGACGGTGGTCGAGATCAGCCCGCCCAGAGCCGCGCCCGCGAGCACGTCGGAGGGGTAGTGGACGCCGGCCTCGACCCGCGCCCAAGCGGTGGCGCTGGCGATTCCCCACTCGGACCCTTCGATCAGCCAGCGGCCGGCGCGGGGGATCGTCGCCTCGCGGGCGTCGTGCGCCGCGGCGGTGGCCACGGCGGCCGTCATCGAAGCGTGGCTGGAGGGGAAGCTCAGGTCGTCGGAACGCTCCGGCCGCTCGTGCCGCACGGTCCGTTTCAGGACGCCGCTGACGAGGATGGTACCGCTCACCCCCGCCTGGTCGACGAGGGCCCGTTCCAGCCGCGGCTCCCACCCCCGCCCGGATAGGGCGACAGCAGCGCCGTGGCGAACATCTCGACGTTGCCGACCCGCCGCAGCGCGTCGCTCGCGTCGCGCGCCGACGTGGGTGAGCCGAACACAGGGGTGTGGGCGACGGCCCAGGAGGAGACCCGACCGTCCCAACCGGTGGTCGCGAACAGCACCGCGCCGGCGGCCGGCGCCCAGGTGGCCGGCCGGCGCAGGGCATGCTCGGCGGCCGCGCCATCGGCGGCCGGAGAGCCACCAGGAGTGCCCCCCGCCCGAGGGCGCCGCGACCGCCGGCACGGAGAGCCAGACGATGAGACAGACGCTACAGCCGAAGGCACGGCGGAGCGACGTCACTCCACCATCCTACAACCCACAGGACCGGGGCCGGAGGCGATGGCAAGCGGCAGAGACGGATGAAGCGGCCGAGCTCCGCCTCGGCCGATGTCGAGGAGTCCGAGCCGGTGCCCGAGGTGGCCAGCGGTCCGAACCCCACCGCCGAAGAGTCCGACCCCGGAGGGCCGGGGGTCCCGACCGG
>CAZIIB010000543.1:0-3344 GCA_964539125.1 uncultured Thermoanaerobaculia bacterium
TCAAACGCTACGAAAGCCGCAAGCTCTACGACACCGAGGAGAGCCGCTACGTCTCTCTCGAAGACATCGCGGCCTGGATCCGGGAGGGTCAGGAAGTCCGGGTGGTCGACAACGCCACCTCGGCGGACGTCACCTCCCCGACCCTCACCCAGATCATCCTCGAGGAGGGGCGCAAGGGAGCGGCGCCGCTGCCCAGCGAGCTCCTCCACGAGCTGGTCCGCCTGGGCGAGCGGACGGTCACGAGCGGCATCGAGCAGGTGCAGAGCCAGGTGGGCCGTTTCGTCGAAGCGTCCATCGACCGGCTCGGGCCGGTCCGTCGCGCCCGCGAGGAGATGACTGTCCTGCGCGATCGCCTGGAGCAGCTCGAGGCTTCTCTCTCCGAGATCGAGATCGAGGGGCCGCCGGCTCGACCCGCCGCCCGCAAGAGCTCCAAGAGCGGTGCCTCGAGCGGCCGCAAGAAGGGCGGCGCCAAGGGCTCGACCACGGCGGGCGGCAAGAAGACCGCGACCGGCTGAAGGCGGCTCGAGCCCACGTTGGTGACCTGATCGAGACCTGGACCCAACCAAGAAAGGGAGGCTCTCCATGGGCAAGAAGGCATCGGGCGAAGGGGTGGACAAGGAGCTTCGTGAGTCGGCCCAGAAGATCTGGCTGGCGGGCCTCGGCGCCCTGGCGGTGGCGGAGGAGGAGGGCTCGAAATTGTTCAACCGCCTGGTCGACCGCGGCCGCGACTGGGAGGAGCAGGGGAAGGAACGGGCCCAGGAGCAGGCCAAGCGCGCCCGCTCCCGGGTCGAGAAGGCGTTCGACGACGTCCAGGACAAGGTCGACCAGCAGGTCACCGAGGCCATGAAGCGCCTCGGGGTGCCCAGCCGGGACGAGATCCGCGAGCTGACCCGCAAGGTCGAAGAGCTCAACGCCAAGATCGAAGCTCTCCACGGCAAGCCGAAGGCCAAAGCCAAGGCCTGAGGCCGCGGCTCCCACGACGATGGCCCGTGACGACAATGGCTCGGCCCGTCGCTCTGCGCCCGTTCCGCGCTCGCGGATCGGCCTGGCGCTGGCCGGCGGCGGTCCCGAAGGGGCGGTCTACGAGATCGGGGCGCTCCGCGCCCTCGACGAGGCCCTCGACGGCCTCGACCTCAACCACCACGACATCTACGTCGGCGTGAGCGCCGGCTCGTTCGTCGCCGCCGCCCTGGCCAACCAGCTCGACACGGCCCAGCTCTGCCGGGCGATCGTGTCCCACGAGCCGGGCGAGCACCCGTTCGACCCCGAGATCTTCCTCACCCCCTCGGTCAAGGAGTGGTTCCACCGGGCGAGCTCTCTGCCCCGCCTGGTGACCGAGGCGGTCGTCGAGTACGCGCGCCATCCGCTGGACACGAGCCTGAAGGGCTCGTTGACCCGGCTCGCCCGGGCCCTGCCGGTGGGCGTCTTCGAGAATCGCCCGCTGCGGGACTACCTGGAACGGATTCTCGCCAAGAAAGGGCGGACGAACGACTTTCGCGATCTCCCGACGCCGCTCATCGTGGTGGCGGTCGACCTCGACTCGGGCGACGCGGTCCGCTTCGGTGAGCCGGGCCTGGACCACGTGCCGATCTCCCAGGCGGTCCAGGCTTCCACCGCTCTGCCGGGGCTCTACCCGCCGGTCGCCATCGACGGCCGCTTCTACGTCGACGGCGTCCTGCGCAAGACCCTCCACGCCTCGGTGGCTCTCGACGCGGGGATGGACCTCGTCCTGTGCGTCAACCCGATCGTTCCGGTGGACACTGTGCGCGCAGTGGAGGAGGGGGTCATGAAGCGCGGTCACCTGATCGACCGCGGCATGCCGACGGTGTTCTCCCAGACCTTCCGGACCCTCATCCAGTCCCGGCTCGAGGTGGGGATGAAGGCGTACGAGGAGCGCTACGAAGGGCGCGACGTCGTGCTCTTCCAGCCGCGGCGCGACGACTACCGGATGTTCTTCACCAACATCTTCAGCTTCGAGGACCGGGTGACGGTCTGCGAGCACGCCTATCGGCAGACCCGCCGGAACCTGCGCGAGCGGCGCGAGGAGCTCGAGCCGCTCTTCGCCCTCCACGGCGTCACCGTGCGCCACGACGTGCTCGACGACCGGGGCCGCGACCTGTGGGCCCACGCCGGCCTGAAGCCCCGGGAGTGGGGCCTCGACCTGACCGGCCGCTCGCGGCGCCGGGCCAAGAAGCGGCGAGAGCTGTCGGTGACCGACCGCCTCGCGGCCACCCTCGACCGCCTCGAGGCTCTGATCTGACGTTCGACCTCCCTGTTCCGGCTTCGGGACGCCGGGTCTCGAAAACGGACGTCCTGAGCCGGCTACCGGACGGCGGAGACCGACCCTCCGAAGGCTTCCCGCCGGGCGTTTCCGCGCTGGCACGCTCGTTGCCTCGGCTCGGCGCCGAGAGGAGGACTCGACCGTGACCGACTGGCTTCTCGATCTCCGTGGCTCGGTCCGCAAGCTGGCGCGGAGCCCCGGCTTCACCACCGCCGTCGTCCTGTCGCTGGCCCTGGGCATCGGTGCCAACGGCGCCATCTTCAGCGTGGTGCGCGGCGTGCTGCTGCGGCCGCTGCCCTACGGGGCGCCGGATCGTCTGGTGAGGGTCTTCCACGGCGAGCGCGGGCAGGGGATCGGGCAGGGCTCCTTCTCGCCCCAGGACTTCGACGACCTCCGGCGCGCGGTCGCGACCCCCGGCGGCCCGTTCGAGACGCTGGCCGCCTACTGGTTCGTGCCCGGGCTCTCCGGGGTGAACCTGGCCGCCGACGGCGGCGAGCCGCTCCGGCTCCAGGCGAGCTACGTCTCGGGCGGCTTCTTCCCGGCCCTGGGCGTGCCGGCGGCCGTGGGCCGTACGTTCGCTCCGGAGGAAGACGCCGAGGGCCGCGACCACGTCGCGGTGCTCTCGGACGGTCTCTGGCACCGGCGCTTCGGAGCCGACGCCGGCGTGGTGGGCCGGACCCTGTCCCTCGACGGCCAGGCCTTCACCGTGGTCGGGGTCATGCCGCCCGACTTCACCTTCCCGTCGCCCGGGAGCGATCTCTGGATGCCCATCTCCCTGATCGGCGAGACGTCGATCCCGCACCGGCGTGCGCTGCGCTGGATGGAGGTGGCGGGGCGGCTGGCGCCCGGGGTCTCGCCGGCGGCGGCGCAGGAGGCGACCGAGGCGGTCCTCGGACGGCTGGCGGCGGCCTACCCGGAGAGCAACCGGGGGTGGACCCAGGCGGCCGTGGTCCCGCTCCGCGACACGCTGGTCGGCGACGCGCGGCCGGCGCTCCTGATCCTGTTCGGCGCCGTGGCGCTGGTGCTGCTCATCGCCTGCGCCAACCTGGCCAATCTGTTCCTG
>CAZIIB010000544.1:0-3343 GCA_964539125.1 uncultured Thermoanaerobaculia bacterium
TCGGTCCTCATAGCTCTGCACCTCTCTGGTGGGGCTCCGTGTGGCGGTACTCTGAGCGCTGCCGCGCAGGATACTGTCCCAGGGCCCGGGTTCTTGACGGTCCGGAGCCTCATCCGCAGGCAGCTACCCGGCTGTTCTCACGCTGAGGCCCGAGGCCGCGCTGAGACTCTTCGGAGCGTAGTCCTCGGAGGCGGCCGCCGGAAGCGCGCTTTCTACCCGAGAGGGAGGCGGCACATAGGTAGAAACTACCCTTGGGGCATCGAGGGTTTCCGGAGCAAGAACTACCGGGGCTGAGGTAGGTGCCGGGGGCTTCGCGGGGCGGGCCGTGTGGTCAGCGGTCGAGCTCGCTGCCCGCCGTCCCGGTCCGGCGTCTCTGCGGCAACTTCTTTCTTGGACGCCGGCGGCGGTCGGGAGCTGTTCGGCCGGTCGGAGAGGAGCGAGCCATGTCGAGCCAGCGCGCCAGAGGTCACCGCCTCGAGTACGACGACATCCGCGCGGGAATGTCACTCATGCAGACCGTCTACACGGTCGCCATGGTTCTGGGCCTCGAGAGAGTCGTGGAGGCCTCCTACGAGCTGCTGATCGCTCCGGGCGGCGGTCTGGCCGGTGCGGTCGAGTTTCTCCGCCTGGGGATCGTCCTGGTTGCGATCCTCCTGCTCTCGATCCGCTTCTTTTGGGTGCACCGCAACCTGAACTCCTACATCGTTCACTTCTACGACCGGCTTGGTGAGAAGGTGTTCACCCGCATGACGACCCTCCACTTTCCCATCGCCCTCGTCCATGCGCTTCTCTTTTTCTTCATCTGTCAGGTCTTCGCGGGCCTGGCTGCGGCCGACAGGGCGGAAGACCCGACAGCGGTGGCTGGCTACGCATTGCGCTTCGTTCTCCTCTACGCAATGCTGCTGATGCTCAATTCCGTCTGGCTGCTATCGATCAGCCCTTCCCGGCGAACCGCCGAGGGTCCGGGTAGGCTCTGGGGCCTCAATAACCTGGGCTTTTCCGTCTCGGCACTGGTGCTCGTGGCGCTGGCGCGAAGCCTGGGCTGGCCGACCTGGGTCCTGATCTGGGTCGGTTCAGCGCTGTTCATCGCGAACAGTCTCCTCGATCTCTGGAAGGCGGCGAAGTACTATATCCTTTACGAAGATCAGCCTCCCGGATAGGGCGCCAGAGGCTTCCTGGCCCGGGTCAGCACGTTCATGACGGGACCTCCTCTGCCGCTGGTTGGACGGACGCTTCCGCGGACTTTCCTGCCGTCGCTGGGTCTCGAGGAAGCCGGACGTCGACGAGGGCGCGCCTTGAAATGGGTGCCCACCTCTTCATGGGATCCGGATCTACGGCCGGCGCAGGTGCTGGATCAGCCCCTCGGGACACCCCCTCGAGCTTCTTCCCGATGCTGCTCGTCGGGGCGGCTCGACCGGGTGGGGTACCATGTTCTCCAGAATCTGCGAATGAGTGGTTGATCGAGCCGGAGGTGAGGATGCGACCCGGGTACTGCGGCGGATTGAGATTCCTCGCCCTCGGAGCGTCTCTCTTGGCCGCGTGTACCCACGTGGTGGTCACCTACACGAACGCAACAGCCGACTCCCCGCCTCCACCGGCCACGGCGGGTCAGACCGCTCCCTCGGGGGAGGCAGCGGCAGGAGGTGGGGTCTCGGCCGCGGCGCTCGCGGGCGCCTCTGGGGCCTTCTTCTGGCGGCTCGCTCGTCTTCAGCTCGAGGATCCTTCGGCCGCCGCGGCCCTCCTGTCGGCCGACCCGCGCCGGCACTCGGAGACCTCCGACCCTCTAGACCAGTTCCGCGGGAAGGTCGAAGAGCAGACCGGCCTGCGTCCGGTCGTCTTGTTCCTCGAGAAGGGAAGAGATCCCTGGGAGGCGGTCCGTGAGAGAGGGTTGAGGCTCCCCGAAGGGCCGGGCCCTCCACTGCTCGCCTTCTTCTCAGGACCGACGGTGGACACCCTGGTGTTGTTTTCCTCGCAGCCGGAGACCGGTCTCGCCGAGGCGTCGAGGCCCGGCAGGAGTCGCATCCTCCTGGCCTCGCTCTCGCCCGGTCCGGTGCCAAGCCCCCCCAGCTACGCGGGGCGAGGGCCGACGACCGATGCCCTCCCCATCCGACTCTACGGGGTGGAGCCCAGGGAATGGACGCCCGGCGTGCACTTCGCCCACACCCGGTGCCTGAACCGGCGGCCGGGCCTCGAGCTGGCGACGATGCTGTTCTACGAGGACGGCACATCGGATTCAGAGACCGTGCTCCTGAGAGACGACCAGTGGCAGCCGTGTCCGTTCACCTCGGATTCGGACGTCTCAGCCGTGGTCGTCGACCAGCTCGGCCGGCAGCAGGCCGGCCGGCCGGTGGTCATCACCGCCACCTACCCCCTCGATCCGTTCCCCGGGTACTTCCTCGCTGACTGGGTCACAGTGAGGTAGGGACGTCGCGTGCCCCTTCTCGGTCTCTTCGTCGGCTACGGCGGACCGTGGCTGACCCTGCTTGCGGCCTTGACCTGGATCGCTTACGCGCGTTTGCCGTCGATCGAGGATCAGGCCGCCCGCTGGGTCGCTGCGCTCTCGACCCCGTGGGTGATGAAGTCTGCCGCGGTCCTGGCGGTGGCCGCGTGGGCCTGGAGCTTCGCGCGTCAGTTCGCCGGGCGCGCCTACCTGCGGGGCGCCGGGAGCTTTTCCGAGATCTCCACGGTGATCGCCGTAGTGGTCTTGGCTGCGGCGATCCCGGCTTGGTGGGGTGCAAGGCAGGGAAGCCCCGGCCGTCCCTGGCTGACCTACGGGCTCTACCTGGCGGCGACGCTCGCGACCGGGCCGCTCGTCCTGCCCGGCACCGAGACGAACCTCGTGCAGGGAAGCCCGGACCGGTCCGCCGTCGCCTTCGTGCAGGGACGCCTCGCCGAGCTGGGCTGCTTCGAGGCCGTGGGCGTGCCGGAAGGGCGAGATGGTACGTTCGACTCCCTGACCGCCAGCGCTGTCACCGCCTTTCAGCTCGCCAACGGCCTCCTCGCGGACCCGCGCCTCGACACCCCCGGGGTCGTCCGCCCCGGTACCGAGCTCCGGCTCCTCTCACGGCCGTTTCCATTCCTCTTCGGTCCGGCTCCCTGTCCAGATCCCTCGGTGCGTTGGCCCTCGGCCGGTCCCTGAGGTGAGCTCGGCGCTCGGCCGGAGCACGGCTCGGCCCTGGATGGTCCGGCCCGTGACCTCGACGAGCCCACCGGGTGGAGTCCAACGCAACGGTCTTCCCACATCAGAGGATGGGAAACGGGTGGCACCTCGGCCAGTCCGGGTCATCGAGAAGTACGACCTCGACATGATCTACGTCTGCGGCCCCGGCCACGGTGGCCCGGC
>CAZIIB010000545.1:0-3336 GCA_964539125.1 uncultured Thermoanaerobaculia bacterium
GATCAGCAGGAACTCCATCATCGCCCGCTGGGCTTCCTCGACCTCCGGCACGTCGGTGCGGATCTCCATGCCGTCCTTCTGCACGGTGACCGAGCACCCGGCCTGGAGCTTCGGATGACCGTCGACCTGGACCAGGCACATCCGGCATTGGCCGACCACCGAGAGCCGCGGGTGATAGCAGTAGTGGGGGATCTGCACTCCCACCAGCTTGGCGGCCTCGATCACATTGGTGCCGGCCTCGACCTCGACGGTCCGGCCGTTGATCGTGACGCTGGGCATCGGTCGTTACGCTCCCTTCGCCCCGGACCCGTTGGTTCCGTTGGAGAAGTAGCGGCGCGTCGGGTACGGGCACCGCCCCTCTTCGATGTGGCGCTCGATCTCCGAGCGGAAGTTGGCCACCAGCGACCGCACCGGCCCGGCGGCGGCATCGCCCAGCGCGCAGAGCGAGTTGCCGGCGATCATGTCCGGCACCTGGGCGAGGACCTCGACGTCGGCGGCGCTGGCGCCTCCCGACTCGATCCGGCGCAGGAGGATCTCCATCCAGTTGGTGCCTTCGCGGCACGGCGTGCACTGGCCGCACGACTCGTGGTTGAAGAACTCGGCGAGGCGCATCGTCGCCCGCACGAGGCAGACGGTCTCGTCCATGACCATCACCGCGGCCGAGCCGAGCATGCTGCCGGCCTTGGCGACCTGGTCGAAGTCGAGGGGCAGGTCGATGTGCTCCGGTCCCAGGATCGCCGCCGAGGCGCCTCCCGGGATGTACGCCTTGAGCTCGCGGCCACCCCACATCCCGCCGGCGCTCTCGAGCAGGGTGGAGAAGGGCACGCCGAGCGGGTGCTCGTAGGTGCCCGGCCGCTCCACGTGGCCGGAGATGCAGTAGAGCTTCGGCCCCGTGTTGCGCGCGTCGGTGCCGATCCCCTTGAACCAGTCGGCGCCCCGCACGAGGATGTGGGGCACACAGGCGAGGGTCTCGACGTTGTTGATCACGGTGGGTGCGCCGAAGGCGCCCACGACCGCCGGGAAGGGGGGCTTGGACCGGGGCTGGCCGCGCTTGCCCTCCAGGGATTCGAGGAGGCCGGTCTCCTCGCCGCAGATGTACGCGCCCGCCCCACGGTGCACGTAGGCGTCGTGGCGGAAGCCCGAGCCGAGGACGTTCTCGCCCAAGACCCCGTTCTGGTAGGCGTCGCGGATCGCCTCCTCGAGGATGTCGGCGGCGGCCGTGTACTCGCCCCGGATGTAGATGTAGGTGGTCTGGGCGCCGACGGCGAAGCCGGCGATCATGCACCCCTCGATGAGCTGGTGGGGATCCTGCTCCATGAGCAGCCGGTCCTTGAAGGTTCCGGGCTCGGACTCGTCGGCGTTGCAGACGATGTACTTGGGCTTGTCCGATTGCTTGGGGATGAAGCCCCACTTCATGCCGGTGGGGAAGCCCGCCCCGCCCCGCCCGCGCAGGCCCGACGCCTTGACCAGCTCGATGATCTCGTCGGGCTCCATCTTCAGGGCCTTCGCCAGGCCCTCGTACCCGCCGCTCTCGCGATAGCCGGCGACGGTGCGGGCCTCGGGACGGCCGACGTTGCGGGTCAGGACCGGCTCGAACGGCTGAGAGGCCATGGCTAGTCGAGCTCCTCGAGGATCTCCTGGACTCGCTCGGGGGTCAGGTTCTCCTCGTAGTGATCGTCGAGCATCATCATCGGCGCCGTGTCGCAGGAGCCGAGGCACTCGAAATGGGTATAGGAGCATCTGCCGTCGGGGGTCACCTGGTCCTCGCCCACGCCCAGCTCCTCGCCCAGGACGTCGAGGATCTCCTCGGCGCCGCGGAGCTGGCAGGGCAGGTTGGTGCACACCCGCAGGCGGTGGCGCCCCACCGGGCTCTGGTGGAAGAGGTCGTAGAAGGTGACGACGCCGTGGACCTCGGCGGCGGGCAGCGAGAGCTCTTCGGCGACCGCTTCGACCGCCTCCTCGGGCAGCCACCCGCCCCAGAGCTCCTGGGCCAGGTGGAGGGCGGGGATGAGCGCCGCCTTGGAATCGGGGTAGCGCTTGACGATCTCGGCGAGCCGATCGTGGGCCTCGGGCGGCAAGCTCATGGTTTAGATCCTCCCTACCCGGCCGCGGGCGCCCAGGTCGAGGCCGCCCTTGCGCCAGATATAGGCGTACCCGACCAGGATGAGGCCGATGAACACCAGCACGGCGCCGAACAGGGCCCAGCCGCCCGAGCGCATGACCAGCGCCCAGGGGTAGAGGAAGGCCGCCTCCAGGTCGAAGACGATGAAGTCGATGGCGATGAGGAAGAAGAGGATCGAGATCCGCTTGTGGCTCTGGTCGAGCAGCGGCATGCCCGATTCGTACGGGGAGAGCTCGGTGCGTCCTCGCAGCTTGAGGCTGGCGAGGTAGGAGGCACTGAGCATGCCCAGGCCGATGGCGACGGCGATCCCCAGCGCGAGGAGCACCGAGAAGTAAGTTTCAGGCAAGGCGGTGGTACCTCCAGGTGGGCTGCGAGGCTGTCGTTCCTTGTGGCGGTGAGTGGCCGACCGTGCCCGGCGCGATGCCGCGTGGCGGCGGCCCCACCCGCGGAACCCGCGGCGCGGAGCCGGCCCGCGACCCCGTCGGACCTGTGAAGGATGTCACACGCTTCGGCGGGAGACAAGACGGGGGAGGGGCGGGAAGAGGACACCGGCAGGGCGTCCGGGCTCTGTGCTATAACTCTCACCGACTCAGGGCCTTACCTCCCCGAACCATCGCCTCACGAGCTCTCCATGCGGCCTCACCTCATCGCCCTGATCCCCGCGTATCAGTGCGCGGCCACGGTGGGCGAGGTGGTCGAAGCCACCCTTCGCCACCTGGTGCGGGTGCTGGTGGTGGACGACGGCTCGACCGACGGCTCGGGGGAGGTGGCGCGGCGGGCCGGGGCGGAGGTGCTGCGGCACGAGCGGAACCGAGGCAAAGGAGCGGCGCTCCGAACGGGCTTCCAGGCTCTGCTCGCGGAGCGACGGACGGGAGGGGCTTGCGAGCTCGAAGCGATCGCCCTGCTCGACGGCGACGGCCAGCACGACCCGGACGATCTGCCGAAGCTGATCGCGGCGTGGGACTCCGGGGAGTGGGACCTGATCGTGGGGGGGCGCCTGGAGGACCGGGCGGCGATCCCGCCGCACCGCTACTGGACCAACACCATCGGCACCCGGCTCCTGTCGTGGGTGACCGGTGTGACGCTGGCGGACAGTCAGTCGGGATATCGGCTGGTGGACTTCGATCTGATGGAGCGGATGGGGCTGGTGTCGGACGGGTACGCCATCGAGTCGGAGATGCTCATCAAGGCGGCCCACCGGGGGGCGCGGATCG
>CAZIIB010000546.1:0-3327 GCA_964539125.1 uncultured Thermoanaerobaculia bacterium
ACCCCGTAAGACCCTCGCGCGCGGCTACGTGTTTCTGCCGCGCAGACTCCTAGCCCGGACCTCTACGAGCCTCCTGCGGCAACGCCGCATCCACCGGCACCCCCGGCGTAGGGCTCGGTCCGGGCTGGGCGCCGTCCTACGGAGCCCCGGACTCCGCGGCGGCGGCTTCTTCGGCGGCGCGCTTCTTGCGCGCCCGGGTGACGATCCACGCGCCGAGCACCCCCAGGAGATAGAGGCCGACCGTGGGCACGGCGAAGATGCACAGGTTGACCACGTCGGGGGTGGGCGTGATGACCGCGGCGACGATGAAGATCAGGAGCACCGCCCAGCGGAAGTGGTGCATCAGGAAGCGGGGCGTCACCACCCCGGCCACCGCCAGCAGGAAGAGGAAGATCGGCAGCTCGAACATCAGCCCCAGGCCGAGCATCACCGTCATCAGGAAGCCGAAGTACTTGCCCACCGTGATCACCGGATCGAACGGCTGGCCGACGCCGAGCAGAAAGTTCACCGCGAAGGGGAAGGCCACGGTGTAGGCGAACGCTCCGCCGGCGACGAAAAACAGGGTGCCGAAGAGGACGAACGGCAGCGCCCAGCGCCGCTCGCGCTTGTAGAGGCCGGGAGCGATGAAGGCGTAGGCCTGGTAGATCAGGAAGGGCGAAGCGATGAAGACCCCGGCCAGGGCGGCCACCTTCACGTAGAGGATGAACGGATCGGTGATGCCCAGGAAGGCGAGCTTCTTGCCCGCGGGCAGAAAGCGGTAGATGGGCCGGGCGAGGAAGTCGAAGATCTGGCGCGCGAAGGTCCAGCAGACGAGGAAGGTGACCGCCACCGCGATCAGGGAGTAGACCAGCCGCTTCCTGAGCTCCTCGAGGTGATCGAGGAGCGTCATGGTGGGGAGCTCCTCGCGACCGGGGGCGGGGAGCATACGGCCGGGGCCGGGAGGCATCCTGGGGCGGGGATCCGGAGGGGGTCAGTGAGTGGTCACGTCGTCGCCGGGGCTCGGCGGCTCGGAAGCCTCCGGGGCCGGCGCGGGAGTCGCGGCGGCCGGCTCGGCGCTCTCGGCCGGCGCGCTCTCGGTGGCGCCCTCGGCGGACGCGGCGCCCTCGATCGAGCCTCGGGCGGCCGTGTTCTCGGGCGCTTCGACGGCGGGTGCGGGCTCGGCGGGGGCGGCGTCCGGGCCGTAGCCGGGGCCGCTCCGGGCGCCGTCGCCCAGGGTCCGCGTCGCCACGGCGGGCCGGCGAGGCGTCGCCTGGCGCTCGTCGTCGTCCAGGGCGAGCTCGGCGTTCACCGAGCGCTTGAGGTCGGAGCTCGCCCGGCGGAACTCGGCGAGACCCTTGCCGATCGTCCGGCCGACCTCCGGCAGTTTCTTCGGACCGAAGATCAGCAGGGCGATCACCAGGATCATGAGGATCTCCGGAAAGCCGACCGAGCCAAACATCTCGCTTGGATGATTGGCCAGGAGGCGGGGAAAGTCAAGCTAGGGGCCCGCCGTGCCCGGTGATACCATTCGTGGGATGCGTAGATCCTGGAGACTCGCCGCCCTCGCGCTGTTCGCCCTCACCGTGCTCGTCGGGAGCCTGATCGGTGACCGCCTGCTGGCGCTCACCGACGACACGCGCGAGCACCTGCACGCCTACACCGAGCTGATCACCACTGCCCACGACCACTACGGTGCCGACGTCGAGTACAAGGACCTGGTGTTCGCCTCGATCGAGGGGATGCTCCGCACCCTCGACCCTCACACCAACTTCCTGCCTCCCAAGGCCTACGAGAGCATGCGCGAGAAGCAGCAGGAGAGCTTCTATGGGCTGGGCATCCTGGTCGGCGCGCGCAACGGCCGGCTCACCGTGATCACACCGATCGAGGGCACGCCGGCCTCGAAGCTCGGCATCCAGGCGGGCGACGTGATCGACACCATCGAGGGCGAGCCGACCGAGACCATGTCCGTCGACGAGGCGGTCGAGAAGCTCAAGGGGCCGAAGGGCACCCAGGTCCACATCACGATCCTGCGCCGGGGCATGGACGAGCCCCTGGCCCTGACCGTCACCCGCGCCGAGATTCCCCAGACGACGGTGCGCCACGCCTACATGCTCACCCCCGACACCGGCTACATCTGGCTGACCGACTTCGCCCGGGGCTCCGGGGCCGAGATCGGCCAGGCGATCGCCTCGCTCGAGAAGCAGGGGATGAAGCGGCTGCTCTTCGATCTCCGGAACAACGGCGGCGGCCTGCTCGACCAGGCGATCGACATCGCGGACTACTTCGTGCCCAACGGGGCCATGATCGTCGAGACGCGCGGCCGCACCCGGGACTCGTTCGCCCAGTACAAGGACACCGGCGCCCACCCGGCCCTCGACCTGCCCGTCGTCGTGCTGGTCAACCGGGGCACCGCGTCGGCGGCCGAGATCGTCTCGAGCGCCATCCAGGACCACGACGTGGGCTTGATCGTGGGCACGCCGACCTGGGGCAAGGGGCTGGTCCAGACCGTCTACAACTTGCCCTACGGCGCGGGGATGGCCCTGACCACCGCCCGCTACTACACGCCCAGCGGACGCCTCATCCAGCGCGACTACAGCTCCTATTACGACTACTACACCTACAGGCCGGACGTGGAGACCGACGACTCGGGCAAGGACTCCGGCGACTCGCAGGCGTCGAAAGGCCCCGTCTACCACACCGATCTGGGCCGCGACGTCTACGGCGGCGGCGGGATCACCCCGGACGTGGTGGTCGAGGCGGGCAAGCTCTCGCCCTACTCCCAGTTCCTGATCAGCCGCAACGCGCACTTCGATTTCGCCGTCGACTTCGCCCGCCGGCACCACGTCACCAGCCAGGACTGGCACCCCGACAACGAAGTGCTCCAGGAGTTCAAGGACTGGCTGGTCTCCGAGGGCATCAGCACGCCCGAGGAGATCAAGGAGGGCTTCGCCGAGCCGGGCACGGTGGACGACGTCCTGATGCGGATCCGCTCCGAAGTGTTCAACGCCCTCTGGGGGCAGGACGCCTCGCACCGGGTGCGAGCGGAGAAGGACCTCCAGATCCAGCGCGCCCTCCAGCTCTTCGACCAGGCGGGCAAGCTCCTCGCGCAGCGCAATGCCCTGGGCAACACCGAAGGCCAGAAGGTGGCGGCGAAGCCGGCGTCGAAGCCACCCGCCAAGCCCGCCGCCTCGGCCAGCGGCGGCGGCTAGAGCGAGCCCCCTTCAGGGTCCCGAACCCAGACCAAGCAAAAGGGCGGCCGATTGGCCGCCCTTCGCGTCTGCTTGCCACCTCTCCCGTAGAACGGAGCGACCGGGAGGGGGCGTCCCCTTCTCCCCCTGGGGGTGAGAA
>CAZIIB010000547.1:0-3324 GCA_964539125.1 uncultured Thermoanaerobaculia bacterium
GGTCGCCCTGATCTCCCTCGGCACCACCGGCAGCACCGCCCGCGCGGCCGTCGACCGGGCGCGCGACGAGGGGCTCAAGGCGGGTGCGATCCGGGTGCGCATGTTCCGGCCGCTACCGGCCGCCGAGCTCACCCGCCTGCTCGCCCAGGTACCGCGCGTGGCGGTGGTCGACCGCGACCTCTCCACCGGGATGGGCGGGGTGCTGTGGAGCGAAGTGCGCGGCCTCGCGGCTCCCCGAGCGGTGGTCCAGGGACACCTGATGGGCCTGGGTGGCGGCGACGTCAAGCCGGAGGACCTGCTCGCGGTCCTCCGCCAGACCGCGAGCCTCTCGCGAGCCGAGGCACCGATCTTCCAGGAGGTGGGATGATGTCCGCCGAGCCGATCCTCGGAGGCGTGGCCCAGAGCGTGGCCGACCGCTCCGAGCCCCTCTTGCGCAGGGGCAACACGAACTGCGGCGGCTGCGGGATGTCCGTGGGGCTGCAGATGCTCTCCCGGGCGGCCGCCGGCCGCTCGATCCAGGTGGTGATCCCGGCGTGCTGCGGCATCGTCACCGCCGGACCGTTCCCGGGCTCGGCTTACGGCGCGCCGGTGGTGGCCACCACCTTCGCGTCGGCCGCCGCCGTGGCCACCGGCCTCGCCCACGCGGCGCGCCTCAACGGCGAGGACACGCGGGTGCTGTGCTGGGCGGGCGACGGCGGCACCTACGACATCGGCATGGCGACCCTGTCGGCTGCCGCCGAGCGCAACGAGGACGTGCTGTTCATCTGCTACGACAACGAGATCTACGGCAACACGGGCGGCCAGCGCTCTTCGGCGACCCCGCAGGGCGCCACCACGACGACCAGCCCCGCGGGCAAGGACGTGCCCAAGAAGGACGTCCTGGCGATCCTGGCCGCCCACCGCGTGCCGTATGCCGCGACCGTCTCCCTCGCCCACGCGGAAGACGCCCACGACAAGCTCCGGCGGGCGCTCGCGCTCAGGGGCTTCCGCTTTCTCCACATCCTGTCACCCTGCCCCACCGGCTGGAAGTCCGAGCCCGCCCAGAGCATCGAGCTGGTCCGCCTGGCGGTGACCTCTGGGCTCTACCCGGTGTGCGAGGTCCTCGACGGCGAACGCTGGCTGATCAACGTGGAGCCCACCTTTCACCGCGACGCCCTCGAGCGCTACTTCGCCCTCCAGGGACGCTTCCGCGGGGTGGTCGATCCCGACCCGATGATGGACGGGATCTTCCGCTACTGGCGCTGGCTGCGCGCGCTGGCCGCCGCCGGTGAACGGCTGGCGCCGGCCGCCGCGGCCGCCGGCTGAAGGTCCGGCCCCGCGGCCCCGGCCGGGCCGCTCTTCGCGGCCGGCTCGGCCAGGCGCTTCTCGAGGTACTCCACCGCCCGGTCGAGGACCTCGTCGCGGCCCGCCCGGATGCCGGCCCGGGTGGGCGCCACCTCCACGTCGGGCTGGAGACCCAACCGCTGGAGCTGCCGGCCGTCGGCGTGGCGCACATCGTGGCCGGTGAACGAGACCGTGAGGCCTCCCGGGAGGGTGAACACCGTCACGTCGCCGTTGGCGCCGGCGCTCGGCGTGCCGACGAACTTCGTGCCGCTCGCCGCCTCGAAGAACAGGCCCGAGTGCTCGGCCTGGCTGATCGCCCGGTCGTCGATGAGCATCACCGTGGGACCGCGGTAGATCGACGCGCCCGGGGGAAGCGGCGGCAGCGGCTGGGAGAAGAAGTAGCCCGCGTCGCTCTCCTCGGACGAGAAGGCGGAGACCTGGGCGCGGCGGAAGCGTGCCCCGATCTTGGCGCCGCGGGTGTTGATGCGCGGCGCGATGGCCCAGGCGGTACCGTGGGGGTACCCGCGCATGTCGAAGATCAGGGCGCGGGTGCCCGCGACGCGCTCGAACATCTCGTCCACCTGGGAGCGCTCCAGGCGCGTGAGGTTCACGTAGCCGAGGTTGCCGGGCAGGATGCGCACGATCTCGTCGAAGCTCGGCGGCTTCGGAGACCGGCCCCCGAGGACGGAGAACAGCCGGCCCTTGTCGTCGCGGGTGAGCCGCACCGTGCGCACCGTCCCGTCGGCGCCCTCGACCTCGAGGACCGCCGGGCCCTTCGGCCCGAGGAGCAGGTCCAGGCGCGTGATCACGCCCAGGAGCGCCCTCTCGGTGGAGGCGGTGACGTAGCGCCGGAGCCGTGCGATCCGGTCGGCCACCGGCGCGCCGTCGACCGCCACGATGGCGTCGCCCGGAGCGACGCCCGCCGCGCGGGCTTCCTCGTCCACTGCGGTGACCACCGGACGGTCCTCGATCCAGCGCAGGGCGACCCCCGGGGAGACCTCGCCCAGGTAGCGCCGGAGCTCCGGGCTCAGCGCCCCGGTGTGGCCGTCCGGGACGTGGGTCATCATGGCCGCCACGGTGAGGGCGTACTTCCGGGCGGTGTCCGCCGTCTCCATCTGGGCGAGGAACTCGGGCAGCACGGCGTCCCAATCCCCGATCAGGTGGAGATATGGGTAGAAGTAGTGGATCACGTTCCAGGCCCGGATGACGGCGAGCTGGCGGTGGGCGAGATCGGGCGCGGTCATCTCCGGGTAGGTGGGATCGGGTCGGAAGACGGCCTGCGGCAAGGGCTCGACCGCCTGCGCGGCGCCCGGCCTTCCCCAGCCGTCGCCCGCGAGCTCGGCGCGGGCTGCAGCCAGGGCCGGGTCGCCGGGGTCTCCGGCGCTCTCCCGGGGCGCCACCTCGACGTCGGCGTGGAGCCCCGGCCACCCCGGCATGGGCAGAAGCTCGCTCACCCGCAGCCGAACCGTCAGCCCCTCCCCGCCGGGCACGTCGCGGGTCGCCACCACCGCCTCGTCGTGGAGCGGTCCCTCGGAAACGATCCGTCCGTCGCCGGCGGCCTGGAGAGCGAGGGCCACCGCCGGAATCTCCGTGTGGCCGTCGACCAGGAAGACCACCCGCCGCCCGGACGGCGGCGTCGCCGCGGGCGGCGTGAACCGGTCGGCGGCGAGGGTGAGGAAGCCGGAGAAGTAGCCCTCCGAGCTGCCGCCCTCCTGCGTCCGGTACCCGGAGTGGAGCAGGTAGCGCTGGGCCGGCGCCCGGCACGGGCGGCTGGCCAGGTTCTCGGCGAGCTGGTCGACCGCCAGGGCGGTGAGCTCCCGCCCGATGCCCTCGCCCTCCGCCGCGCCGGTGCGCAGGTCGACGATCACCGCCGAAGCTCCCGCGACCTGGCCCCGGAGCTGCCAGAGACCGCCCCAGAGCTCGTGACTGCTCATCCCCGAGACCTGGGAGAGGTCCACCACCAGGGTGCCGTCGTCCAGGCGGCGGGAGAGTGGAGCGCGC
>CAZIIB010000548.1:0-3318 GCA_964539125.1 uncultured Thermoanaerobaculia bacterium
GCTGGAGCTCCAGGGCCTCCTGGAGCTGCTCCGGCTTGATCTTGCCGGCCTTGACGAGGAACTCGCCGAATCGCTTTTGTGGAGGCATGGAGAGTGAGTGCGCTCAGCGGCTCGGTTGGGAGCGAACCCGGGAGCTCGCGACTCCCGAAGCTATTGGATAGGGGCAGAGTCTACCAGCATCGCCTCGGCGCGCTCCACCACGGCGTCCGGCGTGATCTCCAGGAGACAGGCTTTGGTGCCGGCGAAGCGACGGTAGCAGTACGAGCAGGGCAGCCGTCGCGCGAGGGCGGCGCGCGGGTCGCCGTAGGGGCCGTGGCGCTCCGGGTCGGTGGGGCCCATGAGGCAGATGACCGGAGTGCCCAGGGCGTGGGCCAGGTGGACCGGCCCGGTGTCCCCGCCGAGCACCAGGCGAGCCCGTCGGGACAGAGCGCCCAGCGTGGGCAGGTCGGCCGCCTCGATGGGGCTCGCCGTTCCCCGGCTCGTCTGGACGATCTCGCCGGCCAGCTCGCGCTCGGCGGCGTTCGGCGGCAGGGCGACCCGCACCGCCAGGCCGAGCCGCTCGGCGAGGCCGCGGGCCACGGCGCCCCAGCGCGCGGCAGGGTAGACCTTGTTGCCCCAGGCGGCGCCCGGATGGATCAGGCAGAAGGGGCGGCGCTCGGCGTCCGCGACCGATGCCGGGCCGGTCGCCGGCTCGCCGGCGAACAGGCGCTCCCCGGCGAAGTCGGGCGGCTCGGGCGGCAGCCCCAGGCGCTCGAGCACCGCCAGGGCGCGCTCCACGGCGTGGCCGCCGGACGCCTGGGCGCCCTCGGTCATCCAGATCACGCTCGAAGGCTCCCGCCGCTGGCGCCGGACCAGCCCGATCCGGCGCCGGGCGAGCGCGACCGTACCCAGGATCCCGGCCTTGTGGTTGCCCATGAGATCGAGCGCCACGTCGGCTCGAAACGCCCACAGGGCTCGCAGAAGACCGATCACCTCGCGGCGGGTCGATCCGGCGAACGGCCTCTTGCGCCAGGCGCGCAGCCGCACCTCGATCAGCGCGTCGAGGTCGGGGTGGCCGGCGAGCAGGGGAGCGAAAGCGCTCTCGATCACCCAGCCGATCCGGGCCTCGGGAAGGTGGCGCCGCAGGGCGGAGAGCACCGGCAGACAGTGAACGACGTCGCCCAGGGCGGAGGTTCGGAGGATGAGGATGCGCATGGCCGGCTCGGTCGGTCCGCGACGGGCCCTCAATCGTCGGGCAGCGCCTTGATCCGGACGATCAGGTCGCGGGTCGCGTGCTCCTTGGGATCGCCCACCAGCCGCGTCTCGCCGCCGTAGCGGCGCACCGTCTCGTACTCGGGGACGCGCTCGGGAGAGCCATAGTCGGTGCCCTTGCAATGGACGTCGGGCCGCAGGCGCCCGAGCAGCGCCGCCGGCGAGTCGCCGGCGAACACCGTCACGTAGTCGACCGGCTCCAGGGCGGCCAGCAGCTCGGCCCGCTCGGCCGCCGGCACGATGGGCCGCCCCGGTCCCTTGAGGCGGGCGACCGACGGGTCGTCGTTGACCGCCACGACGAGCACGTCGGCCGTCGCAGCCGCCGCCCGCAGGTAGCGCAGGTGGCCGACGTGGAGCAGGTCGAAATGGCCGTTGGCGAGGGCCACCGTCCGGCCCGCGGCGCGCAGGTCGGCGACCCGGCCGGCGAGCTCCTCGGGTCCTAGGACGGTTCCCACCGGAGCTCCTCGAGAGGGGAGGGATCGCCCTCGATCGCGTCGGCGAGCTCGGCGGGGGAGAGGGTCGCGGTCCCCATCTTCATCACCACCACGCCGCCGGCGTAGTCGGCGAGCACGGCGGCCTCGAGGGGCGAGGCGCCGGCCGCGAGGGCGAGGGCGAACGTCCCGATCACCGTGTCGCCGGCCCCCGTGACGTCGGCCACCTGGGCCGTTCCGTGGACCGGCAGGTGGGCCGAGCGGCCGGGCAGGAAGAGCGACAGGCCCCGGCTGCCCCGGGTGACCAGCAGGAAGCGCACGCCGAGTCGCTCCATCAGCTCGGTGCCCGCCCGGTGCAGGGCCGCCCGCCCGCCCTGGGAGCCCTCGAGGTCGCCGCCGTAGAGCAGCTCCGCCTCCTCCTCGTTGGGGGTTGCCGCATCGACCCCGTGGAACTCGGCGAGCCGGTAGCGGCTGTCGCAGACCAAGGTCCCCCCGCCGCCGGCGAGGGCGCGGCGGAGCTCGCCCACCAGCGGCGTCTCGACGGTTCCGTAGCCGTAGTCGGAGAGCACGGCTACGCCGGCCGGCTCCCCTCTCGCGATCCAGGCTTCGAGCTGGCGCCGGAAGTGGTCCCGGTCGCCCTCGGCCAGGGTCAGGCTCTCCTCCACGTCGAAGCGCACGATCTGTTGCTTGATGGTGCCCTTGGCGCCCCCCAGGATGCGGGTCTTGGTGGGGGTGCGGTAGCCGGCGCGCACCCGGATGCCCTCGATCGGGACCCCTCGCCTCTCGAGCTCGGCGAGGAGGAGCCGCCCGCTCTCGTCGTCTCCCACCACGCCCAGGGGCAGCGGCCGCCCGCCGAGCGCGGCGATGTTGGCCACCGCGTTGGCTCCTCCGCCCGGCGCGCTGCGCTCGCCCTCGTAGCGCAGGATGAGAACCGGCGCTTCCCGGCTGATGCGCTTCGGGGTCCCGCTGACGAAGCGGTCGACGACCAGGTCGGCGAGCACGACCACCGGCCGGCCGGCCATGTGCTCGATGAGCTGGAGCAGTCGTTCGGCGGTGGGGGCGGAGTGGGAATCGGCCACTTGAGCGAGGGATGTTAGCACGCGGAAGGGCGGTAGAATCCCAAGGATGGTGGAGGACGGACACGACCGGGAAGGCGAGCCGACCGGGGACGGCTGGTCGAGCGGCCTGGGCACCGCCGCCGAGTACTCGGTGATCGGTTTCGTCTTTCCCCTCGCCCTGCTCATCGGATTCTACCTGGGCCGCTGGGTGGGCACCTGGCTCGGAGGCCCGGTCGCGGGCGAGGTCGTAGGGATCGTCCTGGGGAGCGTGGCGGCGTTCTACAACCTCTACGCGTCGCTCCGGAGGATCGAACGGCGCGAGGCGGAGCGCGGCCGGTCCGACCCGGAGAACGGCGCTTGAGTGGCTCCCCGCTCGACGCTCCGGGACCCGGAGGAGCCGGCGTCCTGGCCGACCTGGCGAGCCTCCGGCGGATCGAGCGGGCGGCCGCCGCCTGGACCCTCGCCGGCGCCCTCGCCTACGCCGTCTCGGGCCGATTTCCGGCCGCTCTCGTCTTGACAGGGGTCTCGGCCGCGAGTATCGTGGGCTTCCGCGGGCTGCAGGGGATCGTCTCCGCCAT
>CAZIIB010000549.1:0-3304 GCA_964539125.1 uncultured Thermoanaerobaculia bacterium
CGGTCAACCGCCGGCTCCTGGTCTCGTCCCAGGACCGGCGCGAGAAGCCCCGGCCGAAGGGCGCGATCTGGTCCGTGCCCCTGGACGGCCAGGCAGAGCCCTGCGAGCTCGAGCTCGCCGGACGCGAGGACGGCTGCTCGTTCCACCCCCACGGCATCGACCTGGTTCAGAACCGGGACGGCCGGTGGCTGCTCTACGTCCTCAACCACGAGGAGGCCGCGGACGCGAGCCCGTCGCGCGGCTGCCTTCCCGGGCCCGGACTCCCGGGACCGGACCGCGGCCCGTTCACCAGCGTCGAGGTCTTCGCCGTCGAACGCACCGAGCTGCGATTTCTCCAGCGCCTGGCGGATCCCCGCGTCCTGACCCACGGCAACGACCTGGTGGCCCTCCCCGGCGGCGATGTCTGGGTCACCGACCCGCCGAGCCGACCAATGGCGCTCTGGCTCGACGCCGGCGGCTGGCGGCCGCGCTCCAAGCTCGACCACTTCACCTGCGCTCCGAGCCCCGACGGGCGGTGCACCGGGGCCTGGACGACCGCCGAGCTCGAAGGAAAGGGCGCACCGTCGCCGATCCCGCAGGCCAACGGCATCGCCTGGCGGCCGTGCGCCGAGGCCTCAGCCGGCCATGACTGCGCCGGCGAGCTCTACGTGGCCGCAGGGGCCGGCGGCGCCATCCATCACTTTCTCATCGGCCGCGACGGAGCTCTGAAGGCGCAGGAGGTTATCTACATGCCCGCAAGGACCAACCCGGACAACCTGACCTGGGGCGACGACTCTCGGGACCGGCTCCTGGTGGCCACCCACCCGGACCTTCGGCGCTTCCTCCAACACACCCTGGCCCCCGAGGTGCTCTCCCCGTCGGAGGTGGTCGAGGTCGTTCTGCGTGACGGGGGTGGGAAGGCCGAACCGGTCTTCTACGACTCGGGTGGCCTGATCAGCGCTTCGTCCGTCGCGGCACCGCTCGCTGGCGACCTGGTCTTGGGGCAGGTCTTCGAGCCGGCGGTGCTGCGCTGCCGGGTCCCGGGGCTCGCGCTTGGAGGGCCCCGCCCATGAGCGACCGAGACGGATGGGGCGAGCTCGACCGGGCGGAGCGGCGGGCCCTGGGCCTCGACCCGCCCGCGCCCGGCGACCCCGAGGCGGCCGGGCAGGGCTTCTGGCGTCGGCTCCTGGACTGCCTCCGGTCCCCCCCGACCCGACGCCGAACGCCGCATGAGGCGTCGCCCGGACCGCCTCCGGCCGAGTGGAGGCACGAGCCGCCGGAGGAGGAGCTCTTCGGTCTCGCCCTGTCCGGTGGCGGCATCCGGAGCGCCACCTTCAACCTCGGTCTGCTCCAGGGGTTGCACCGAGAGGGGCTCCTCGGCTGTTTCCACTACCTGGCGACGGTCTCGGGCGGCGGCTACATCGGCGCCTTCTGGAGCGCCTGGCGGTCGCGCTCCCGGGCGAACCGGGACGCGGTCTTCCCGGGCGACGGCCCGACCCGGCAGGCCCCGGAGGCGCCGGAGGTCCGTCATCTCCGCGAGTTCGGCAACTTCCTGCGCCCGCGCCTGCAGCTCTTGAGCGCCGAGACCGGCCGCCTGGTCACCGCCCTGGTCGGCGGCGCGCTGCCCTGCATCGCCACAGCGGTGGCGGTCCTCGTCGTCCTGCTCCTCGCCTGGTGGTCCTTCGACTGGTTGCTGGTCTGGGAACGTCTGGGCCGCCTCCTCTTCGTCCGCAACCTCGCGCCGCTCAGCGGCCTCATCCTCGCCCTCGCGACGTTCGGCGTCCAGTGGTTCTTCGAGCACCTCTGGTGGCATCGCGGGGAGGAGCCGGCGAACCGGGCCGCCGTCAATTTCTTCATGTACGCGATCCTCACGGCGCTCGTCGCCGGAGCGATCTGGTCCTTCCTCTGGGATCTCGCGCTGCCGGCCTGGCTCCTGCTCCGCCCGCTCCAGAAGAAGGACCTCGGGGTGGGCGCGGCGGCGGCGTTGCTGCCGGTCGTGGCCTGGCTGGTGACGGTGCTCCTGATTGTGGTCAGCCGCAGGCTCTTCAGCGTTCGGGCCGAGCTCCCTCATACCGCGCGCAGCCACCGCGGAGCCCGTGACCGGGTCCTCGCCCGGATGGTGCTCTGCGCCGCGGCCTGGACGGTGGTGGGAGCGGTCTGGATCCTCGGCCAGCTCCTGGCCGGCGGCGGGCCGGTCGGCGTGCTGAGCGCCGCCGGGGTGAGCACCGCGGGCGGGGGCGCCTTCACCTGGGTTCGGCGCCTGTTGTCGCGGCAAGCGAGCAAGCCGAGCGGGGGTCGGCTGAGCGTCCTGGGCAAGCGGTGGGTCCTCCAGGCGCTCGCCTACGTCACCCTCGGCGCCGCGGTCGCCACGGTGGTGAGCGGCCTGGTGCTCCTCACCCACGCCGCCGGACCCTGGGGCGCCGGGGGCGCTGCGATCGCCGCCGGCATCGGCCTGCTCTTCAGCCTGACGGTCGATCCGCACGAGATCGGCTTCCACTCCTTCTACCGCAGCCGCCTGGTGCGCGCCTACCTCGGGGCCTCCAACTCCCCGAGGTATACGCGCGCGACCGAGGAGTGCGAGCGCGACGACGTCGCGCTCACCGACCTGGCCGAGGGCCGGCCGCTCCACATGGTCTGCTGCGCCGCGAACGACCTGGCGGGCGATCCCCTCGGCAGCCTCCACCGCGGGGCGGCGAGCGCCGTGCTGTCGAAGCTGGGGTTCCAGGTCGGCGACCGCTGGCAACCCTGGAGCTCGGGTGCGAAGCGCCCGACCCTGGGGAGCGCGATCACCGCCTCCGGCGCCGCCTTCAACTCCCACATGGGCCAGCTCTCTATGCGCTTCGGTCAGGCGGTGACCTTCCTGCTCACCGCCCTCGGGCTGCGGCTGGGCCTCTGGCTCGGCCATCCGGACGCGGGCGGCAAGGTCCGCGCCCCCGGCTACCTCTTCCTGCGCGAGCTCTTCGGCCGCTCGCACGCCTCCGGGCCGTGGGTGTATCTCTCGGACGGCGCCCACTTCGAGAACCTGGCCCTTTACGAGCTCGTGCGGCGCCACTGCCGGTTCATCCTGCTCTCCGACTGCGGCGCCGATCCCGACCGCGCGTTCGACGACTTCGGCAACGCCGTGCGGCGGGTGCGCGAGGACTTCGGCGTCGAGATCGAGATCGACGTTTCACCGCTGCGCCCGGGGTCGGGCGGGGACGGCCTCTCGCGCCAGCCGATGGTGGCCGGCGACATCCACTACCCGCCCTCCGAGCCCGGCGGCGCCGGCGACGTCGGCATCCTGCTCTACGTGAAGCCGACCCTGACCGGCGACGAGCCGGCCGAC
>CAZIIB010000550.1:0-3296 GCA_964539125.1 uncultured Thermoanaerobaculia bacterium
GGAGGTGTCAGCGCCCGCGCAGCAGGCACGGGCGGTTGGCGGGCTCAGGCGGTGCCGCGCAGGCGCGCTGTCAGGCGATGGCTCCGTCCGCACTCCTTCCGACCCGAGCCGCGCCGGAGGGCGGACGCCCCGGCCCCGCCCCGGCGGTCTCGGCAACACGTCTGTAAGCGTCCGGTATGGGAAGGTGCCACCGAGTTGCACCACGGTCGGCAAGCCTGGCGGCTCGTAGGACTTCGAGCCGTCTGCTGACAAGGGCTAGGAGCCTGCGGCTGGCACCTCGACGGTGCCCGCCGCGGTCCCGATCCGCGAGCTGGCGAGGTCGGCGACGCTGACTGCGAACCGGTTGCTCCCGGGCTCCGCATCGACCGCCACGCGGATCGTCTCGACCCCACCGGGCGGCCCGGTGTCTGCCCCCTCCGCGGTCAGGGTGATGCGCCGCTGTCGGGTCCTCTCGCCGTCCTCGCCGACCTGGCCGATGGCGAGCTCGATGGCACACTCCCAATGCCCGTTCCGGGGAATATAGGTGAGGCGCTCGCGGGGCAGCCCGATGGTCAGCACGGCCTTGGAGGCCTTCGCGCCGGGCGCCTTCCCGATCGCCAGCGAGATCCCCAGGCGATCGCTCTCGAAGCCGTAGAGCGCGCCGAGGGTCCGCCCGACCAGGCGCTCCTCCACGCTTCTCGGCTGGTAGCGGCGGCGGTAGCGGAGCTGGGCTCCGGGCAACTCCCTGGCCAGACGCACCTCGATCTCTCGGTTCTCTCCATCCGCGGTGGTGACGTCGGGAGGGCGGTAGCCGATCGAATAGTAGACGCGGAAGTCGCTGTCCAGGGTCCGCAGCGGGCCCTGGAAGTCGTGAGTGTTGAGGATCGCCCGGCCGCCGGTGTCGCGCGCCATCACCTCGAGGGGGTACTGGAGGTTCTGGCGCATGGCCTGCCGGGTGGAGGTCGGGAAGTCGATCGGTTCGACGACGCCGGAGGCCTGCAGGGGGAAGAAGGTCACCCGGTTGTCGTTGGCGCTCGCGGTCAGGGCCGCCAAGCCCTTGCTCTCGTCGAAGGATCTCGCCCGGGGCAGGAACTCGCCGGTTCTGCACCGGTCCTCCAGGAGGGCGAAAAGCCCCAGCCCCGGTTGCGCGGGCAGGCCGTCGCTCACGTGGAGCACGGCCTTGCGTCCCTCCACCGCGCCCAACACCCGGACCAGCGTCTCCAGCCCGCGGAGGCTCGCCTCGAGGTGGTGGCTGAGCTGGTTCGCGTGGTTCTCGGCGATGGAGAGGAGGGCGTCCCGGCCGTCGTTGCACGGGTCCTGGTCGGCGTAGAGCTCGAAGACGGTGTTGATGTCGCCCAGGGCGCGCCGCTCGAGCAGGCTCTTGTCGAGGCCGGCGGCGGGCATCTGCCGGATCGAGCCGATGGCCCGGACGATCTCGGGCAGGCTCGACGAACGCCGGAGGAGGAAGGCGAGGTGTCCACCATCGTGGACGACCACTGTCACCCGGTCCACCGGCCTCAGGGTCCGGCGCAGGGACTCGACGAGGGTGTCCAGGACCTGGTCGCGCCGCTGGGCCAGCAGGTTGAAGTTGTCGACGTAGACGAACAGGTCGAGCCCGTCCTCGCTCGCCGGCTCGCTCTGCTCGGGCACCGGCCCCTCGGCGGCTGCGGCGCTCGCGGCTGGGGCGTCGGGTCCCGTGGAGCCGCGCTGGTCCACGGCCGCGAAGTTGGTGATTCCCACCGGGCGGCCGTTCTCCAGCACGGTGAAGTCCTCGGGTCCCAGACCGAGGATGGGCCTGCCCAGGCGGTCGGTGACGGTGACGTCGACGTTGACCACCACCACCTCCGTCATCTCGTGGAACACGGCGTCCGTCTCCTGGGCCGGAGGTGCGGCGGCGCCGGTCCGGCCGGGGAGCCCGCCGGTCAAGAGCAGCACAAGGGTCAAGCCATGAAGTATCGGCATGGTGGGTCCCTCCGTCGTTTTCGACTTCAAGCAGCAAGACGGGTGCCAGCCGGGCCCGCGGGCCAGTCCGGAGAAACGGTTCCAGCACCTCGCTGGCTCGCGGCGAGGGCGCGACCCTGTGCCAGCCGAGTTGCGGGAGGGCACCGAGCGGCAAGGTGCCAGTCACCTTTCAGGCGCCCCGGCCCCGCCCAGGCCGTCTCGGCACGAACCCCCACAGGCCCCGGTCGTCTTCGCGTCCGAACGGTTGTCTTGGAGCGCTAGCGGTCGAGCTGGCGCCTAACCTGCCGGGAGGTGCCCGCAGAGTTGCCGTCGGCTCCGCCGGGCCCGCCTCCCTCAACCCCCGCTCGTGCTCTTGTACGGCAGAGCGTGCATCTCGACAAGCCCTCCCAGGGCCTCGAGCTCGGGGTCCTTGTGTACGAGGATGGCGCCCTTCAGCTTCGCGACGGCGGCGATCCAGGCGTCGGCGAGCGAAACCTTGTGATCCGCTTTGAACCGGCCCGCCTGGAGAACCGTGGGCTCGTCGAGCTCCGAGACCAACTCGTCGGCGATCTCGCGACAATGAGCATAGAGCCGGTAGGCGTCCGCCTCCCCGCGCTCCTGGCGGAGGATGTAGAACACCTCCATGAGGACCACCGCCGGCAGGACGATCCGAGAGGTCCGGATGACCCGCTCTACGGTCTCGGCACCGGGCTCGTCCTCGATCAAGGTAAGGAGCGCCGAGGTATCCAGGACATGAGGGAGGTTACTCACGCTCGCGGTCCCGCCGGCGACTCTCGAGAAGGGCGTCCAGCAGGCCGGCGTCTTTGACCGCACCTCGCAGCCCCTTGACGGGGTCGGCGGCCACCGGGACGACCCGGATCACGCCCCCCTCGTCGAGCCAGACCAGCCGATCTCCGTGCTCGATGTGGTAGCGCTTCCGGATCGGAGCCGGAATCACAGTCTGTCCCCGGCGGGTCACGGCGGATTCCATCGTTGCCTCCTCTCTTGGCGAGAATAACTGCCGGACGGGCAATTCGCAAGTCAGTAGGCGCCCTTGACACGCACGACCACAGACTCTGGCTCGCCGGTGGAAAGGTGCGGGAGCCGGCAACGGGCAACGTGCCAGCCGACTCGCAGACGCGGTCCGGGCACCCACGCAACGCTTGAGGACCGGCTTCGTCTCCAGCTCGACGGCGGGGGGCAGAGGGCGTAGAGCGTTGTGGGGCCGGATGGGATTCCAGGCATCGTCGGAGGAGGTGTCGTCCAAAGTGGATTCCTGCGACATGTCCGCAGACTATGTCGCTGCGGGCGACAGGTCAAGCAAACGTGTCGCGGAAAATGGCCTCCTGCGACGTGTCCGGGTAGGTGGACCGACG
>CAZIIB010000551.1:0-3290 GCA_964539125.1 uncultured Thermoanaerobaculia bacterium
AGGCAGAGGCGCACCCGGCACAGCTCTCCGGCGGCCAGAAACAGCGGGTGGCCATCGCCCGAGCCCTCGCCATGCGCCCCGAGATCATGCTCTTCGACGAGGTCACCTCGGGCCTCGACCCGGAGCTGGTCGGCGAGGTGCTCCGGGTGCTCCGGGATCTCGCCCGCCGCGGCGAGTCCCCGAACGGCGCGGGGGCCGCCGAAAAGACCATGCTCATCGTCACCCACCAGATGCATTTTGCCCAGGACATCGCCGACCGGGTGGTCTTCCTGGACCGCGGCCGGATCGTCGAGGAGGGGACGCCCGACGAGATCTTCGCCCACCCCAGGGAGGAGCGCACCCGCTCCTTCCTGCGCTCCATCCTGGAGGCTTGAACGGGCTTCGCCCGCAACGCAGCACGAGAGGTTCACGGCATGAAGAAAGACTCGCAAGACGAAGAAGCGGCGCGCGACGCGTCCGAGAGTGAGCCGGCCCGCCCCCCGGGCGACGAACCCGAGTGGGTGGTCCTCAAGTTCGGGGGAACCAGCGTGTCGTCCCTCGAGCGCTGGCGGACGATCGCCGCCACCGTCCGCGACCGGCTCGCGGACGGCCGGCGGCTGGTGATCGTCTGCTCGGCCCTGTCCCAGGTCTCGAACCGTCTCGAAACCCTGCTCGACGCGGCGGGGGAGGGCCGGGACGTGAGCGCCGGCCTCGCCGGCTTGCGGCAAGTGCACGAAGAGCTGGCCCGGGACATGGGGCTGGACGCCGGCGCCCTGATCGGCGAGACTCTGGGCGAGCTCGAGCAGATCCTGGAGGGCATCCGGCTGACCGAGGAGGTGACGCCCCGCCTGCGGGCCCGCATCCTCTCCGCCGGCGAGCTCATGTCGACCCGCCTCGGGGCGGCCTGGCTCGCTCGCGAGGGAGTGCCCACCGCCTGGCAGGACGCCCGGGAGCTCCTGGAAGCGATTGCCGATCCCCACCTCGCCCCCGAGCGGCAGTACCTCTCGGCCACCTGCGATCACCGCTTCGACCCGGAGCTCGACCGGCGGCTCCGCGCGCTGCCCGAGCCGGTCGCTCTCACCCAGGGCTTCGTGGCGCGCCTGCCCGGCGGCGACACGGTCCTCCTCGGCCGGGGCGGCTCGGACACGGCCGCCGCCTACCTGGCGGGGAAGCTGAGTGCCGAGCGCCTGGAGATCTGGACCGACGTTCCGGGGATGTTCACCGCCAACCCCCATCGAGTCCCGGACGCCCGCCTGCTCTTGCAGCTCGGGTACGAGGAGGCCGGCGAGCTGGCCTCGAAGGGGGCCAAGGTTCTCCACCCCCGATCGATCGACGCCGCCCAGGCCGAGGAGATCCCGGTGCACGTCCGTTGCACTCCCGACCCGGAGCTGATCGGCACCGTGATCAGCGCGTCGGCGGTGGCCGAGGCCGGGGTCAAGGCCGTCTCCGAGCGCAAGGGCATCGTCTTGGTCTCCATGGACGTCGACGGGGACTGGCAGGGCGTCGGGGTGATCGCGGACATCGCCGCCTGCTTCAAGGCCCACGGCCTGTCGATCGACCTGCTGGCCTCCTCCCAGACCAACCTGACGGTGGCCCTCGACCCGCGGGCCAACTATCTGGAGGACGAGGTCCTGGAGCCCTTGCTGGCCGATCTCGCCGAGATCTCGGACCCCCGGGTGATCCGGCCGGCGGCGGCGGTGAGCCTGGTCGGCTCCGGCATCCGGGCCATCCTTCACCAGTGGGCCTCCGCGCTGGAGCTCTTCGAGGAGGAAGAGGTCTACCTGGTGGCACAGTCGGCCAATGACCTCTCACTGACCCTGGTGGTCAACGAGAGCTCGGCCGACCGGCTGGTTTGCCGAATCCACGGCCGCCTGTTTCCCGACCAGGTCTCCGCCACCTCCTTCGGCCCCACGTGGGAGGCCCTGGTGGCCCCGGCCGCGGCCGGGTCGGCGTAGCCAAGGGCCGGCGGCGGCCCGGCCGGCCGGCGGCGATATGTTGTTTTCCTATATCATCGCGCCGTGAACCGCGCAGATGCCAAAGCGAAGGCCGGCACGAGCCGGGTGTGGACCCTCGCCTGGCTGGTGCCGCCGATGGCGCTCGGTGCCGTCGTCCGGCTCTGGGGCCTGTCCGGGCAGGTGGTGATCGGCGACGAGATCCACCTCCTCCACTGGGCGGTCCGGCCGGCCTGGGGCGACGTCTTCTCGTTCCACCTGGCCGACCCGTGCGTTCCGCTGGCCGCGCTCCTGCACGTCCTCCTGCTCGCCGGCGTTCCTCTGACCGAGGTGATCTGTCGCCTGCCCGCCGTGGTCGCGGGCCTCGTGACGCTGGCCCTCCTGCCCCTGATCGCGGCGCGTGTGACCGGGCGGGTCGGGGCGGCGGCCCTGGCCTGGCTCGTGGCGATCTCGCCGTCGTTCATCTACTACAGCCGGATCGCCCGGCCCTACATGATCGTCGTCCTTCTCGGGGCCGTCGCCGCGGTCTCCTTCTGGCGATGGTGGCGACGCGGCGGAGCCGGGGCCGCCGCGTCCTACGTGGTGTCCGGCGCCGCGGCGGTCTGGTTCCACCCGGGCATGCTTCCGTTCGTCGTCGCGCCCCTCGCCTTCGGAGCCTTCGAGCTCGTCTGGAACCGCCTTCGCGGTGGTGAGCCCGCCGGGCGGTCTCCCTGGAGGCTCGCCGGCGTCGCCCTCCTGTTGGCTCTGGCGATCGTCGCCCTGCTGTTGCCGACCGGGTCGTCGCTCACCCGGGTGGCCGAGGTGAAGGCCGCGAAGGCCGTGCCGACCCTCGACGTCCTCGGGGCGACCCTCCAGCTCCAGTCGGGCTCCAGAGCGGTTCCGGTGGTGGTGATCTTCTGGGCGCTCGCGGCTCTCGGGCTGACGGCCCTCTGGCGTCGGCGGCCGGACCTCGCGGGCTACGGCGCCATCCTGGTGGCGGCCCAGTGGCTGGCGATGGCCCTGGTGGTCCGTCCCGAAGGAGTGGGGAAGGCGGTGATCCTGAACCGCTACGTCCTGATCACCCTGCCGGTGGTCTTCCTCTGGGTGGTCGCAGGCCTGGGAGCACTTCGCCGTCTCCCGGGCCGGGTCGGGTGGATCGCCGGCCCCACCGCGGTGGTGGGCCTCCTCGGGTTCCTGGTAGCGACAAACCCCTATCCGGCCGATCCCTGGCTCCGCGTGGGTCCGTTCGCCGGCAGCGTCTCCGCGATCGCTTTCTTCCGCCCCTCCCCCCACCTGGCTCCCGACCAGATGCCGCCGGTCTACCGGGCCCTCGCCCTGCAGCCGGGAGAGCGCGCCGTGGTGGAGGTGCCCGCCGTCCCG
>CAZIIB010000552.1:0-3286 GCA_964539125.1 uncultured Thermoanaerobaculia bacterium
TGGCGGCGGCGAGGGCGGCGAAGCCCGAGGCGGACGAGGCGAGGCCGGCGGCGGCGGGGAAGCTGTTGCGGGTCGCCACCCGGAAGCGCTCGCCGCGTCCCGCGGACCGGCGGATCGCTTCCAGGTGGCCCCGGACGCGGGCGGCGAAGGCGTCGTCCGCGGTGGAGATCCGTCCGTCGTCGTCGGCGAGGAGGATCTGGTCCTCCTCGAGGCCGTCGACCGCCTCGACCGTGGTGGTCGAGCGACAGCTCTCGAGGGTCATGGAGATCGAGGGGTGGTAGGGGAGCGCCCGCACCGGGTCCCGAGCGCCCCAGTACTTGACGAAGGCGATGTTCGCCGGGGCCGAAACGGTCGCCCGGCGGCTCACGGCGCCTCCTCGATCCGGGCGCCGGGGACCCCCAGGGTCACCGGGTAGCGCTCGAGCTCGGCGAGGGGTCCGCCGGGGCGGCTCCAGGCGTCGAGCCGCTCGGTCTCGGGGTGGTAGACGAGGAGATTGCCCGCCCCGGGCCCGGCGAGAGAGCCGGCGCCGGAGATCTTGGCCGCGCCGCCCGCGGCCTCGATCCGGCGCACCAGCGCGCGCACCGGCTCGGGGACCACGCCGAGCCCCTCGAGGCACGCTTCGGCGGCGCGCAGGATGCCGGCGACGTCCTCGGGTCCCTCCTCCTCGCGGCCGAGCTCCGTACGCAGGTCGGTGGCGAGCTCGGCCAGCCGGTCGAGGAGCGCCTCCACCCGCTCCGGGTCGCGGTCCCTGAGAGCGCGGACCTCGGCGACGACGGCGCCGGTGGGCTCGGCCGGCGGGCCCGAGCCGAAGACCCGAAGTCGGTCGAGGAGCCCGCTCGCCACGGGCACCGCCTCGAAGGCGACCCGGCCGGAGCTCATCCGCCGCGCCCAGAGAATCCCGCCGTAGAGGACGGTTGCGTTGTCCACTCCGGACGGGCTCCCGTGCTGGCGGCGCTCGACCTCCAGCGAGACGCGGTGCAGGCGCTCCCTGTCCGCCTCGACGCCGCGGAGGCTCAGGTAGGCGAGGACCACCGCGACCGCGGCCGCCGCCGAGCTGCCGAACCCGGAGCCCATGGGAATCTCCGAGGCGAGGGTGAGCTCGACCGGCGATGGCGAGGTCTCCACGAGCTCCAGGGCCGCCTCACCCAGGGCGAGGGCGACCAGGTCGAGCGGGCCCCGGGAAGCGAGGGCCCGGAAGGTCTCGGGCCCCGGCGCCGCGTCGTAGCGCGTCCAGGCCGAGCGGGCGTCGTCGACGCGGCCGAGGAGCTGCTCCCAGGAGACGGCCTCCTCCAGGCCCGCGGCGGGCAGGGCGATGCGCACGCCGACGCCGGATCCCGAGCCGGACCCGGGCGCCAGGGTCACCCGCAACCGCAGACCGGCGGCCGCGACCAGCGCCGGCCGCCCGTAGACGGCCGCATGCTCCCCCATGAGGATGAGCTTGGCGGGGGCCGAGACTGTGACCGATCCCCCCCGCAACCCCTGGGCCCTCTTCCCACCCGGATCCTGCACGTCAGCCCTGCCCGAGCCCCAGAACCCGGGCTGAAGAAGTCTCGCGCAGGGGCGCAGAGGCGCAGCGGCGTGGTTCAGTCGGGGAGGTCATTGACGAGACGAGTGATGCCATTCTTGACCCGGTTGGCGCCCAAGTTCAAGAGCAGCCTGAGCCGCATGCTCCTAGGTGAGGATCTGCTTGGCCGCCCATCGATCACTCTCCTCTGCGCCTCTGCGCGAGAACATGACTCTCATCGCCTGAGATGTGGGGTACGGGCAGCCTAGCTCTTGATCTCCAGCTCCGGTCCGGTGGGGGGCACCTCGCCTCGGCCCAGGCGCTCGTGCGCCCGGGCGAGGTCGTCGGAGGTGAAGGCGGAGAGGAGCGAGAGCTCGCCGGCGAGCACCGTGGCGCCCAGGATCTCGGCGAGGCGGCGCACCGCCATGCCCGGCCGTTCGGGATCGATCTCCACGCCGAGCAGAGCCAGCGCCTCGCGCTGGGTGTCGAGCTGGGTGCCGCCGCCGACCACGCCCACGGGCACCGCCGGCAGGAAGACCGAGGCGTAGACCGCACCGTCCGGCCGCTCCTCGACGCAGGTCACGCCCATCGAACCTTCGACCACGTGGGCCAGGTCCTGGCCGGTGGCGATGAAGAAGGCCGCCAGGACGTTGGCGAAGTGAGCGTTGAAGCCGGCCGAGCCGGCGGCGATCGAGCCCAGCAGGTTCTTGCGGTACTGGACCTCCAGGAGGGCCTTGGCGTTGGTCTTCAGGGTGCGCTCGAGCACCACCCGGGGCAGCACCACCTCGGCGAACACCCGCTTGCCCCGCCCCTCCTGGAAGTTGATGGCCGCCGGCTTCTTGTCGACGCAGTAGTTGCCCGACAGGGCGACGCACTCGACGCCCGCCTCGGGCTCGATGTACTCGCGCACCGCGCGGTCGCAGGCGATGGTCGCCATGTTCATGCCCATGGCGTCCCCGGAGGTGAACCGGAAGCGGAGGTAGACGGTGGCGCCGAAGGTGTACGGGCGGATGTCGAGGAGCTTCAGATACTCGCTGGTGCTCTCGGTGATCCGGCGCACCTCCTCCGTGTGGGCCTCGAGCCAGGCCAGGAACCGGCGGGTCTCCTCGATCCCCGAGGTACGGAAGACCGGCGCCCGGGTCATGCCCACGTCCTCTACCCGCACGGTCGCCCCGCCGGCCCGGCGAATGGCGGCGCAGCCCCGGTTCGTGCTCGCCACCAGGGCCGCCTCGCTGGTCGCCAGCGGCGCGTAGACCTCTCCGTCGATGGCCTCGCCGCGCACCAGGATCGGGCCGACGATGCCGAGGGGGATCTGGACCGCGCCGATGAAGTTCTCGCAGTTCCGGCACGCGACACGGCTGGCGTCCAGGACGTACGAGCCGGTCTTGGCCAGGGAGGTTCCGCTGAGCTCCTCGAGAGCGGCGCGACGGATCTCTCCCGCCTCGTCCGCGGACAGGTCGCGCGGAAGCTGATGGAAGCCGATCTCCCGGTCGACCAGGGCCTGGATCAACTCGTCCCGCCGGCTGCGGGCTCGAGGTACCGGATTGAGCTTGCTCATCGTCGTGCCCTCTCGTGGATGGGAATGCGCTTCAACTCGCCGATCGTCCGCGCGCCGAGACAGAGCATGGCGACGCGGAGCTCGTGCACGATGCGGTCGATGGTGGCCGCCACCCGGTCGGTCGACTCGGTGGCGGCTTCGAGAAACGGGTACGCCATGCCCGCCAGGTCGGCGCCCAGGGCGATCGCCTTGGCCACGTCCAGGCCGTTGCGCAGGCCGCCGGA
>CAZIIB010000553.1:0-3278 GCA_964539125.1 uncultured Thermoanaerobaculia bacterium
GGTCTGCTCCAAGGCATCGACCACCAGGCCCGTGGGATCGGCGAGCTCGGCCTGCCACAAGACGAGCCAGAGGTGCCGGTGACCCGCGATGGCCTCGTTCAGGCTGCCCAGCGCATGCAGGTCGAGCGGCTCGCGGGTGGTGGCGTTCGACTCCGACCCGGTCTGTGTGGAGCGCTACTACCGGGCCCTACGGAGCCGGGACGACGAGGCGATCCTTCCCCTGCGGGTCGACCTGGCCAACCCCTCGGCGGGCGTCGGATGGGCGAATCGCGAGCGGCGGCCTCTCCTCGACCGGGGACAAGCCGACCTGGTGCTCGCGCTCGGCTTGGTCCATCACCTCAGGTTCACGCACAACGTGCCCTTCGATCTCCAGGCGGAGTACCTCTCCCGCTGCGGCTCACACGTTGTGGTGGAGTTCGTCCCCGCCGAGGACGAGATGACCCGCAAGCTCTCCCGTCACAAGCCCGGCTTGCTCCCCGGGTACGACGAGACCCGCTTCCTCGCCTCCTTCCGGCGGTTCTTCGAGCTCGAAGACAGCTCGCAGGTGACCGGCTCGCTACGCCGGCTCTTCCTCCTCCGGAGAGCTTGAGGCGATGGGTCGTACCCGGGCGATCCTGCAGGGCGCCACCGTCCTGCTCCTCTACCTGGCCATGGAGTGGCTCTACATCGTCACCAAGCCGAGCTTCACGGGCATGATCGGGCCGGTGGCGAGGGTGGAGCTCCTCGCGACCAGTTATCTCCTGGTCGCCGTACCCTTCGTCTTCCTGCTCTTCCTGGTCTCGCTGGTGTCGATTCGCGGCGTGATGCTTGTCGCGTCCCTGGTCCTGGCATGCCTCCTCTTCCTCCTGTTGGACGATTTCCTCTACACCGTCCTGCGGCTCGGGACGCTCGGCTCGCCCTCCCGCTACCGGATCGTCTACACCGCGGTCTTCGTCGGCATGCTCTGGTTGTCCTACCGCCTGGTCCAACGCCCCGGCTGGCAGCGTCGCGGCATCCTCTTCGGAACCGTCGCCGTGCTGGCCGTTTTCGCCGTCCTCGGCACGGTCGCCCAGGTGGGTGCGGCGCCGGTGCGCACCGTCGAGGACCGGGCCTCCGAGTCCGGCACGGCCGGCGTCCAGGGGTCCAGGCCGAACGTCGTGTTCCTGGGGATCGACGGCGTGGAGGCCGATCTCCTCTCGGTCTACGGCAGCGCCTGTGACACGACTCCCTTCTTGAAGTCCACCGAAGACCGGTGGATGATCTTCGAGAACGCCTTCCCCGACACGAGCAAGACGACCGGGACGACCACGGCGCTGCTCACCGGACGGTCACCCCTCGACTCGCACGTCGGGTACCCGCCGCAAGTCCTCCTCGGCTCGAACAGCTTCCTGCACCTGCCCGCCTTGCTGAATCGACGCGGCTACCACGGGTACCAGAGGGCGATCCGCTACTACGCCGACGCCATCGACCTGAACATGAGGGACAGCTTCTCCGAAGCCGACGGCCGCGAGCCCCCGTTTCGCTGGCTCGAGGACACGCCCTGGATCCGCCGCTTCGACGACCAGCTGTTCTTCCTCCAGGTCCTGTCGGACCGGATCTCGAGCCGCCTGCGCTACATCTTCTTCCTCGCCGACCTGGTCAACGAGTACCGGATGGCCGAGCGGAACCAGGGCCTGGGCTTCGACTACGATCTCGAAGGAGTGAGCGGCCTGGAGCGCTTCGTGGCCGAGCATCCCGGACCCTTCTATGCTCACCTCCATTTCCTCTCGACCCAGTGCTGCCGCCAGCGACCGCGCGCCTCGGTGTTCACCGCCGGAGACCTCCCCGCGCTTCGGCCCGACGAGGCCCGCCGGGCGGCCGCGCGGCTGAACGCGATCCGGGACTCGGACGACCTGATCCAGGAGGTCTACCGATTCCTCCAGTCGAAAGGCCTGCTCGAGCACACGATCCTCGTCGTCTACTCGGATCACAGCTACGGCTGGGACACCGTGCGGCGCGTTCCCCTGCTGGTGCGGTTCCCGGGAGGCGCTCACAGCGGCCGGCGCTCGGACAACGTGTTGCTCTCCATGGTCCCGGGTCTGCTCACCGACTACCTGGGTATCGCGACCCCGGACTGGATGCGGCCGGGTCCGGGGCTCGAGGCGCCGAGCTCCCCGGAGCCCCCCGTGCCGGGCCCACCGCTCTTCTCCCTCAGTTCCTTCGTCTCCAGCGGCACCGGTCGCGGCCGGAGCCCCTTGCCCAGGATCACCAGCCCCGGCCCCCCGAACTACGGGATCGACCGGATCTCCATGATCCTGTGCTCGAGGTGGTACAAGGCGTCGCTTGCGAAACGGAAGCTCTCGGGAGGAACGGTCGTCGGTCACACGGCTCCCTGCCCGGCCGACTCCTTCCCCGATCGGGCCGGGGTCATCGCCCTCTTCCAGCGGTTCGCGCAGGAGCACGGGCTGGTGTGGGGCCGGTAGCTCGGCGCGAGAGGTCGCCGATCCGGGCTCAGCGGCCCGCAGCCGTCGGCAGCTCGAGGACCGGCAGGGCGGCCTCGATCGCCTCCCGCTGGGGCTCGAGCCAGGGCGGGAGGATCAGGGACTCGCCCAGGTGCGCCATGTCCTCGTCCCGGTCGAAGCCGGGCCCCAGGGTGGCCAGCTCGAAGAGCACGCCGCCCGGCTCCTTGAAGTAGACCGAGCGGAACCAGAAGCGGTCGATCTGGGGCGTCGGATACAGGCCGAACCGCTCGATCCCGTGGCGCACGGCCATCTCCTCGGCGGTGTCCTCCACCTGCCAGGCCACGTGGTGGATGCCCCCCGTGCCCCATGCCCCGCGACGCTCCTCCGGGAGCTCCCTGACGTCGACCAGACGACCCGAGCCGCCCCCCTCGACCGCGAAGCGGTGCCAGCCGCGCTCGGCGCCCAGCGCCTCGAAGCCCAGGACCTCGGTGAGAAGGCCGCGGGTGGCCGCGAGATCCCGTTCCCACAGGCGCACCGAGTGCATCCCGCGGAGCTGGTGCTCCACCGGCACCGGGCTCCCCTCCCAAGGCACCCAGGGGCGCTCGGAGGCGGTCTCGACCAGGGCGAGGGGCAGGCCGTGGGGGTCGCGGAGCCGCAGGACCGCCTCGCCGAAGCGCTCACCGGCCCCGTCTTCCAGCGCATCGTGGGCCGCGAGGCGCTCGCGCCAGTAGCCCAGGCTCCCCGGTGCCACGCCGAACGCCACCTCCACGGCGAGCCCGACGCCGCGCCGCGCGCGTCCCATCCGCGGCCAGGGGAAGAAGGTGAGGTCGGTGCCCGGCGTGCCGGCGCCGTCGGCGT
>CAZIIB010000554.1:0-3274 GCA_964539125.1 uncultured Thermoanaerobaculia bacterium
GCTGGGCACGGCCCACGACACCCAGGACCCTCCGGTTGAGCTCGGGGCTCGGCCGATCTCCGAGAACGGTTGGCGCCATCGAACCGGATCGAGTCGAGAGACCATTCCACGACCAGGGCGAACCGGCCTGGCGACCGCCCAACGGATCCAGACGCCCCGCCCGGTCCGGATCTCTGCGGTTTCGCCGATAACACTCGTGTTATAGTCTCTGCGTGGAGGTTCTCTTTCATCCGGAGGCGGAGGCTGAGAGCTTGTGAATGAATCGCCGACCTGCTACGGGCGCCCCCGAATCACCTCTCGCGGCGTTCCGCCTCCTCGACGTAGGCCCCGCTACGCCTCCGTCAGCGCGCCTTGCGAGCGGCGCCCGGGAACGCCCTCGCGACGGCCGGAGATTCATTCACAAGCTCTGAGCTGACCTCGCTTCCGGAGCCGGAGAGAACAGCCATGGACCACGCGTTCGAGAAGCTCGAGGCCCTGGGAGTCCGCCTGCCGTTCCCGCACCAGAGCGACGTGCAGGGTGCCGAGGGCGTCCGAGAGCTTCGGCCGAGAGGGGGTCGCAGCCGGTGGCGAGCGTTCTACCGGCGGATCGGGGATGCGATGGTCGTCGGGGCCGTGGGGCCAGAGGCGAAGGTGGACCGTCGAGGGTTCCGGCGGGCGGTGCGCCTGGCCGCGCGGCGGCTGGATGCGCTGGAGACAAGCAGGGAGGACGACGAGCGATGAAGCTGACCGAATTGAAGCGGCGACAGAAGGTCTTGGCGGACCACCTGGAGGATCCTTCATCCCGCGACCGGTGGGAGAAGACTGCGCTGGCCCGCGCGGTGGCGCTGCGGCTCGTCGCCTACCGCGCCGACCACGGCCTGTCCCAGACGGCGCTCGCCAAGCTCCTCGAGATGAAGCAGCCCGCCGTCGCCCGCCTCGAGTCCGGCGAGACGAATCCGAGCTGGGGGACCCTGGCCCGGCTCTCCCACGCGCTCGGTGTCGAGTTCCTGATCGACATCGCCCCCAAGGGGCGGCGGGTGCTCGTCGGCAAGCGGGCCGGCAGGGCCGGGGTCGTCGAGGAGCTCAGCACCGCGCACCACGACGTGCTGGTCGCGGTGGAGTAGGGGAAAGGAGCGGCCTCAGGCGGCGGGCGGGGTCACCGCCATCACCGAGTCGACGCCGCCGGGGATCGCGCCCAGGTCGGCGAAGCAGGCGACGCCCTCGACCTCCGAGGCGGCCGGGTTGACCGGGAAGACCTCGTAGCCGGCGTCGCGGAGCTTGCGGTAGATGGCGTTGGCCGTCTTCTTGGAGTCGCGGGAGACGCCGGCGACGGCGATGCGCCGCTGGCCGAGGAAGGCGTCGATGGCGGGCGGGACTCGGGACATGGCGGGCCTCTTTTCCCCTCCAGCATGCACGAGCGGAGCGCCGTGCGCACCACGTCTCCGGGCGGGGTGATGGCCCAACCTCGCGGCGGCCTCTTCGGCTCTTGGACTTACGAGGATTTCGGGGCGGTCGGCTCGGCTTCTGGCGGGCCCGGCTCCGCAGGCTGGAGCCGGAAGCCCAGCTCGGCTCCACATTCGCGGACTCTTCGATCGAGGCTCAGGAGCTCGATCCCGGGTAGCACGGCGGCGGCCTCCAGGGCGCTCGCGAGGTGGATCGCGTCCAGGCTTCGGATGGGTTCAACCGGAAAGGCCTGACGCGCGCGAGCGACGACCGGGTCGCCGATCCGGATGCGGTGCCAGCCACTGCTCGCCTCGCGGAGACGGCCCCGTCGTTCGGCAGTCTGGGCCTCGTTCAGGTCTCCGAGGACCTGCGCGCGGTGGAGCACGCGGTCACACTCGACGAGCGTCAGGTCGGAGGTCAGGACCCGCTCCGCGTCACCGAGAGCCTGGCGGACCGCATCGACTGTGGGTTCGGCGAGCAGCCAGGCGAGGATGGCGCTCGATTCAGCGTAGAGGATCAGCGGGCACCTCGCTCTTCGTCCAGGAGCTCGGCGACCCGCTCAGCGGGCAGCACGGGTTCGAGCACCGGGTAGCGAGCGGGGTCGTTGGGGGCCGCCGCCGAGATCCGGCCCTCGCGAATGGCCCGCAGGAGCTCCGGGTGGGGATCCGCTTCGAGACCGGGTTCCAGGGGTTGGCGCAGCTCAGCGACCACCTCGCCGCGGTCGGTGACCAGCAGGCGCTCGCCCGCCCGTACTCGGCGGACGTACTCGCTCAGGTGGTTCTTGAGCTCCCGGATGCCGACGGCGTTCATGGCGCCATTGTAGCCACAAGGGGCCACAACTACAAGGGCTCCGTTCGTCCCAATCCGCCGTCGCTCGCGGGAGTAGGTGCCGCCGGAGTAAGTGCCGGCGGGGGTAGGTGCCTGCCACTTGGAGGAAAGGACTCAGCGCCACTGCGGCCGAGGTGGACATTTCGCCACCTCGACAGGGCTTGACCGCCTTGTGCTCGCGACTCGTAGGCGAGATGGCGCCTCCAGAGTCTTGGAGAGGGCTACGCGAACACACCTCGGCTGGGCCCCGAGCTCGCGATCGGCGCCAGCCACGTGATCAGATCGTCTCTGCCAACAGGTTCGCTACCCGGGGGCCTGGTGCGGGACGTAGGGCATGCCCGGCGGAAAGCCTCCTGCCGGAAACCGGGGGTGTGGAGCCCCGAGGCTAGGTACTTCGGTGCATAAATACGGTCACGTATCGAGGGCGCCGGGGCGCCGCCCCAGCAAGGCGCGCGACTGAGGCATACCCGAAGGTCTTCCGCAGGGAGCGCAACGCCGCCGGGGCGGATGCAGCGGCGCCCGAATGCGAGCGTATTTGTGCACCGAAGTACTGAGGACCTCGGCGGCGTCCCGGAAGGCCTCCGCAAACTCCTGGTAGGCGTCTCGGAGGCGCTGCCACGCCTCGCGGGTCGCCGCGTGGAAGCGGGGAGCGGGAGAGCGGTTGAGCTTTCCCGGCCTCTCGTGGGGATGGCGTCGGCGGATCGCCTTGACGCCGAGAGCTCCCCGGCCCTCGGCGATGCGGCGTGCGTGGTTCTCTCGCTCGATGGTCTCGATGAGAGCTTCCACGAGCCCCTGGACTTCCTCGTCGGGCTGGCCTTGCCAGCAGGCAAGCGGCGAGAGCGTCACGGACTCCTTCTCGGCGACGTTCTCGAGGCCGACCCGCTCCCCTCGGGCTCGTGCCTCGTAGAGCGCGGTCCGGTCGTACCAGACCCCTTCGAGCAGGGCCCTGCCCTGGGCCGTCCGGCACGTGACCTCGACGAGCCCGCCGGGTGGCATCCAACGCAAGGGTCTTCCCATACCCTGA
>CAZIIB010000555.1:0-3267 GCA_964539125.1 uncultured Thermoanaerobaculia bacterium
CACCCGCGGGTCCTGGAGCGGCGCGATCTCGTCCTTGGCGTTGGCCAGCCGCATCACGCCCGCCTTGTGCAGATTGCCGTCGCGGTCCACGAACCCCTTGGGCAGGGTGAACTCGAACTCGGTCTGGAGCATCACTGCCTCTCCACGCCCTCGTGGCAGATCTCGAGGGACTCGATGGCGATCTCACTGGCGTTGGCCTTGAGATCGGGCCCCATCCACTTGCTGGGCCAGGCGTTGCGCAGGTTCCAGCGCACCACCTCCTGGCGCAGCTCGTCGAGCAGCACGATCGACATGCTCTCGTCGCGCTCGATGTCGCCGTCCGTGACGTTCTTGTGCCAGGCGATGAGCTCCGGATCCCGGGTGACCCCGCGCTTCAAGGTCACGTTGCCGAACTTGCTGGTGCCCGGGAGCTTGCGCGGGGTGATGGACTCGTTGCCCTCCCGGTACTCGATGACGTTCGCCTCGGAGTTGAGGCCGGTGACCTCCGAGAAGCCCGCCTTGGCGATGCCGTCGATCTCGAGGAGGAAGTTGAATCCAACGAATGGGTCGATGTCTCTTCGTGCCATCGGATGACTCCTTGAGCGTCCGGGTGGGCGCCGATCAGCCGGGCCCGGCGCCCGGACGGGTCTGGGAGATGCGGAAGATCACGAACTCGGCCGGCCGCTGCGGGGCGACGCCGATGAGGGTCACCACCCGTCCGGCCTCGACCGATTCGGGCGGATTGGTCTCCTCGTCGCACTTGACGAAGAAGGCCTCCTCGGCCTTCTCGCCGACCAGCTTGCCGTCGAGCCACTGGATGCGCAGGAAGGCGCTGACGTTCTTGATGATGCGGCGCCAGAGCACGGTGTCGTTGGGCTCGAAGACCACCCACTGCGTGCCCTTGAAGATCGACTCTTCGAGGAACAGGAAGAGGCGCCGAACCGGGACGTAGCGCCACTCGGGATCGGCCGAGACGGTGCGCGCGCCCCAGATCACGATGCCGGCCTCCGCGAAGCTGCGGATGACGTCGATCCCCTGAGGGTTGAGGGTGTCCTGCTCGCCGTCGGTGAGGATCCGTTCGATCCCCGCGGCGGAGCGCAGGTGCCCGTCGTCCACGCCCGCCGGCGCCTTGTGGACGCCGCGCCGGACGTCGGTCCCCGAGTAGGCGCCTGCCACCAGCCCCGAGGGCGGCACGAGCTTGAGGCCGCCGAGGGGATCCGAGACGAAGACCCACGGGTAGTAGAGGGCGCCGAAGGTGGAGTTGAAGGCGCCGCCGGTAAACGGAGCCCGAGCCTGCTTGTAGGCGAGCACCTGCTGCGGCGTGAGGCCGCTCGGAGGGTCGGCCACGAAGAAGCAGTCTTTGCGCCCCTCGCAGTAGGCGAAGGCGCCGGTAGTGGCGGTGCGGGCCTCGGCGTTGGTAATGCCGTGCGCCATCAGGTCCGGGATGGCGACGATGTTGATGTCGTCGACCCGGTCGAAGGCGTGCAGGCCGTCCGCCGCCGCTTCGGTGCCGATCAGCTCGGCCGTGGTCAGGGGCTGGCCGTCCTCCCCGCCGCCGAGGCTCGAGCTGCCGGCGGCCGGCGGCGTGGTGACCATCGGATCCGCGCTCAGGTCCTGGACCCGGATGTAGCGCGAGGTCCGGTTGACCTCGATCTCGGCGTGGAAGGGGTTGGGTCGGCCGTCGGCGGTAAACTCCCGCAGCGAGAGCCGGTCGTAGGTCTCGACCACGTCGGGTGTCGCACCCGGGCTCGCCTGGTAGAGCACGGTGAGGCCGAACTTGCCGTCCTGGTTGGTCGGGTCGTCCGGGTCGAAGGCGGGCGTCCCGACCTCGACCGAGATCTGGTTGCCCCAGGTGCCCGGGTTTGCCGCCAGCACGCGCAGGGCGTCGGCGGGCGCATTCCCGCCGGTCTGGAGGATCTCCTGTGCCGTGTCCGCGTCCAGGTCGCCGTCGTTGGTCGGCCGGAAAGCCCGGACGACGTAGCAGCGGGTCCCGCCCTCGAGGAAGAAGCTCCGCACCGCGTAGGCCAGGAGGTGGTCCTGGTGGAAGCCGCCGAAGGTGGCGGCGAACTGGGTGAAGTTGGTGATCAGGTCCGGGTCGTTGACCGGCCCCTGGACCGCACCGCCGACGAAGGCTCCGGTCGAGGTTCCGACCCCTTCGATGGGCCGCGTCCCGGAGGAGACCTCCTCGACGTAGACCCCCGGTGACAGGTACTCAGGCATGGCGTCTCGCTCCTTTCCTCAGGTCTCGGGTACGCGCCCGGACGAGGTGACCGGATCCGGCCGCCCCGGGTGTCACTTCGTGCCCTGCTTCTTGGCCGGCTTCCCGCCCTCGGGCAGGACGATCAGCGTGTGCTCGGCGAGCAGCTTGGCGAGCTGCGGGCTGTCGAGGTCCTTTTCGCTCACGTCGAGGCTCTGCCGCCCCCGGACCACCTTGGTCTGGCCCTTTGGCAGCGCGACCACGCAGGGGCTCCAGGACATGTTCTTGACTTTCATGGCGCTCTCTCCTCGGTCGGTTCTCCCAGCGTCTCGGCGCTCCCCGGCACGGGTCCTCACTCGGGCTCGAGCTGGACGTCGATCCGGGTCCGCCCTCCGGGCGCCGGCGCGGCGTCGACGGCGCGGACCGTGAACCCCGTCCGGCGGACCTCCAGCGTGGCGCTGTCCGGGAAGCCGGGCGGGAAGTAGAGGTTGAAGTCGCCCGCTCCGTTGGTGCGGGTGACCACGTCGATCTCGGCGCCCAGGACCCGCGGCGCGCCGCCGTCGCCCGGGATGGTGGCGATGGGCGCTCCGGCGACGGGAGTCACCGTCACCTCGGCGTCGCCGGCGCCGGTCAAGCGCACGGTGGCGTCCTCCACCGGGGTCTCGGGAAAGCCGGAGACGGTCACCCTGCCGACCATTCGGGTGTAGCTCTCCGGCACCGTGGTGTAGGGCCCGAGCTTGAGCCGCACCGAGCGCTCCCGGACGATCCGGACGACCGCGCCTTCGGCGAGGCCGGCGACGCTCGCCAGGCGGGCCGACATCACAGCGCCGGGCTCGAGGGCGGTCGCCAGCGAGGTTTCGAGCCCCTCCGCCAGGACCGGGGCGCCGGCGGCGATCCGGCGGGGGAGGGCGACCGCGTCGAAGGTGATCCGGCCCTGGCCGCCGTTGAGGGAGCGCACGACGACCACGAGCTCGTCGTCGCCCGGTGGCGCGACGACGAGGGAGGGCGCCGGCAGGGTGACCGGGAGGGTCCGGGCCTGGAAGCGGCCGCCGTCGAGGCGCAACACGTGGTCGCCGGCCGGGACGTCGGAG
>CAZIIB010000556.1:0-3263 GCA_964539125.1 uncultured Thermoanaerobaculia bacterium
CGTCAGCCTGTTCGGGATCGGCGTGACCCTGGCGGTGCTCCTGGTCGCCACCGCGATCCTCGATCACGTCTTCGCGCCCCACCCGCCCGAGACCCGCATGGCGCGCACCCTGGGCGTCTACGCCATCGCTCTCGAAGGCGACCACGCGCGGCGCACCGGCTTCCCCGGCTACGCCTTCCTCGACCGCTACGTCCGCAACCTGCCCGGCGCCGAGCGGACGACCTTCTTCACCGTTCAGCAGACCGCGGTCTCCTACGTCGGCGGGCGCAAGATCTCCTCCTGGCTCAAGCGCACCGACGGCGAGTTCTGGAAGGTCCTCGACTTCCGCTTCGTCGAGGGCGCGCCGTTCACCGACGCCGACGAGGCGAACCGCAGCTTCGTCGCGGTGATCAACGAGGCGACGAGGGACCGCTTCTTCGGAGCCGGCGCCGCCCAGGCGGGCGTGGTCGGCCGGAGGATCGAGGTCGACGGCCAGAGCTTCCGCGTGGTCGGGGTGGTCGAGAACGTGCCGTTCCTGCGCTTCGCCCCGTTCGCCGACGTCTGGGTCCCGATCTCGACCCGTAAGTCGAGCGGCTACCTCCACGAGATCTCGGGCGACTTCCAGGCCCTGATCCTGGGCCGGAACCGTGCGGCGCTGCCGGGCATCCGCGCCGAGCTCGCCGCACGCGTGCGCCGGGCTCAGCTTCCCGACCCCAAGGAGTTCCACACCGTTCGCGCCGGCGCCGAGACCCTGTTCGAGGCCTTCTCGCGGGCCTTCTTCTCGAACGGGTTCCAGGCGGCCCACCCGGGGCGCCTGCGCGCCTTCCTGCTCGCCGCCATGGTGCTCTTCATGCTTCTGCCGGCGGTCAACCTGGTCAACGTCAACCTGAGCCGGATCATGGAGCGCTCCTCCGAGATCGGCGTGCGCAAGGCCTTCGGCGGCTCGTCGTGGTCGCTGGTCGGGCAGTTCCTGGTGGAAAACGTGGTGCTGACCCTGGTGGGCGGCGCCGTGGGCCTGGTGCTGTCGGTCCTCGTGCTCCACGCCATCGACGCGAGCGGGGTGATCCCGTACGCCCGGCTCTCCATCGACTTCCGGGTGTTCCTCGAGAGCCTGGGGATCGCCCTCTTCTTCGGCGTCCTCTCCGGCGTCTACCCCGCCTGGAAGATGGCCCGACTTCACCCGGTCGAGGCGCTCCATGGGAGGTTCGCGTGATCCGCCACCTGCTCAAGCTGGTCTGGAACCGAAGGCGCGCCAACCTGCTGGTGATGGTGGAGATCTTCTTCTCCTTCCTGGTGGTCTTCGTCGTCGCCACCGCCGCCGTCGTCCTGTGGCGCAATCACCGTCGGCCGCTCGGCTTCGACTCCCACGACGTCTGGCGGGTGGCGATCGACGTCGGGCAGAAGAGCGACGACGAGTTCACGGCCGCCCAGGTGGCGACCTTCGCCCAGGTCCTCCACGAGGCTCGGACCTTGGACCGGGTGCAGGCGGTGGGCGGCGCCCTCACCTCACCCTACTCCGAGGCCTCGAGCGAGACCGAGCTCGAAGGCCGGGACGGATCCAGGGTGCCCGTCGAGATCGACGAGGTCACCGACGGCCTGGGTGACGCGCTCGACCTCGAGGTCGTGGAAGGCCGCTGGTTCGACGCCGCGGACGACGGGCTCGCCTGGCAGCCGGTGGTGATCGACCGCGAGCTGGCCCGCGCCCTCTTCGGCGACGACGACCCCCTGGGCCGCTGGATCGACAAGCCGCCCGAGCCCGGGGACGCCGACGCCTACCAGCGCCGGCGGGTGGTGGGCGTGGTCTCCGACTTCCGGCAGCACGGCGAGCTCTCGCTGCCCAAGGCCCACATGCTCGAGCGCCAGCGGGTGGGCGACCCGCGCATGCGGCCGCCGCGCAACCTCCTCCTCGAGATGGCCCCGGAAACGCCGGCCGAGTACGAGGAGGTGCTGGTCCGGCGGCTCCAGGCCGTGGCACCCGAGTGGAGCTTCGAGGTCCGGTCGCTCGAGGAGATGCGCGTCTCCGCGTTCCGGCTGCGCCTGGTGCCGCTGGTCGTGGGCGGCGTCGTGGCGGGCTTCCTGCTGGTCATGGTCGCCCTGGGATTGATCGGAGTGCTGTGGCAGAATGTCGTGCGGCGAACCCGTGAGATCGGCCTCCGGCGGGCCGCGGGCGCGGCCCGGAGCGACGTGCGGCGCCAGATCCTGATGGAGCTCGCGCTCGTCACCTCTCTGGGGGTCGCGCTGGGCGTCGTCCTCGTCGCCCAGCTCCCGGTGCTCGACCCGTTCGGCATCCTGACTCCGGGGGTCTTTGCCGCGGGGCTGGTCCTCTCGCTCGCCCTCATCTACGCCCTGGCGGCGGTCTGCGCCCTCTACCCCGGCTGGATGGCGGCGCGGGTCCAGCCCGCGGAAGCCCTGCGATGGGAATGAGGAACCGACCCCCTTGCTGTTGATCGTCGACGACGACCCCTCCGTCGTGAGCTCCCTGGCGCTCCTCCTCCGCCGCCGGGGCTACGAGGTGGGCTCCGCCGGCTCGCCCGAGGACGCCCTGGCAGCGGCCGGCGGCGACGAGGTCGAGCTGGTCCTCCAGGACATGAACTTCTCCCGCGCGACGAGCGGACGCGAGGGACTCGACCTCCTGGCGGAGCTCCGCCGGCGCCGGCCCGAGCTGCCGGTGATCCTGATCACCGCCTGGGGCTCGATCCCGCTGGCCGTGGAGGGCATGAAGGCGGGCGCCGCGGACTTCATCACCAAGCCCTGGTCCAACGCCCAGCTCGTCCAGGCGGTGGAGACCGCCCTCTCGCTGGCCTCGAGCCGGTCCGGCGAGAGTGAAGGACAGCCGCCGCCCGATCGCGCCGCCCTCGACGAGCGCCTCGACCTGGAGGGGCTGGTGGGCCGGGATCCCAAGCTCCTGAGAATCTTCGAGCTGGTGGGACGGGTGGCGCCCACCGACGCCCCGGTCCTGGTCAGCGGCGAGAGCGGCACCGGCAAGGAGCTCGTGGCCGAGGCCCTGCACAAGAACAGCCGCCGCCGGGAGCGGCCCTTCGTCAAGGTCAACCTGGGCGGCATCTCGGCCACCCTCTTCGAGAGCGAGATGTTCGGCCACGTCCGCGGCGCCTTCACCGACGCCCGCTCGGACCGCAAAGGGCGATTCGAGGTGGCCCACGGCGGCACGATCTTCCTCGACGAGATCGGGGAGATCGACCCCAGCGCCCAGGTGAAGCTCCTGCGAGTGCTCCAGGACCGCTCCTACGAGGTCCTGGGCTCGAGCATCACCCGCACGGTCGACG
>CAZIIB010000557.1:0-3253 GCA_964539125.1 uncultured Thermoanaerobaculia bacterium
GCAGCACCACGGCGGTCTTCGCGCCGGCGGCCTCGCTCCCCTCGATTCGGAACCCCGTCTCCCCGCGGGGATCGAGCCAGGTCGACTCGAGAGCGTGGATCGCCGCGAGGGGTGGCGGCTCGGCTTCCAGGCGCTCGCGAAAGCGCTCCAGGACCGGGCGCTGCCCTTCGAGCTCGATGCGCACCCCCCGGGTGTCGTTCGAGACCCGCCCGGCCAGCCCCAGCTCGCGCGCCAGGCGGTAGACGAACGGCCGGAAGCCGACGCCCTGGACCGCCCCATGGACCTCCAGGCACAGGCGGCCTACGCCGTCCTCGACACGGCGCGGACCGGGAGTGGGCGCCGACTGTGAAATGTTCATCGTCTCACTCACTATGTCCGATGAGCCGGGGCCCCGCGCCACCCACCCGGGTGGGCGAGACGCCCCTCGTCGAGGCGGCCCGAGTGGACGCGCTGGAGGGCCTCTCTCCGCGGAGAGGCTCACCGGTCGCCGTGGCTCACGGCCCCTCCTCGCTCACCGACCAGACGTACGCCGCGAGGTCCCACACGTCGGCTCGGGGGAGCGCCTTCCAGCTCGGCATGGAGGTCCCGGGCTTGCCGTTCTCGATGATCTCGAAGACCTGCCGGGGCGTCTTGCCGCGTTTCCAGGCGGAATGGGTGAAGTCGGCCGGCGGTCGCGAGAGGGAGGCGCGCCGGACCCCCCTTCCGTCGGCCTTTCGTCCGTGGCAGAGGGCGCAATGCGTCACGAACAGCTCGCGCCCGTGAATCCGGGCCTGCTCGCTGGAGAAGCGCTTCGGAACCGGCTCCCCCGCGCCGCCGCCGCAAGCACCCGCCGTTGCCGCGACGATCAGCACAAGGAGCGGCGCCGCTCCCCTACCTCGCCTCACGCCGCACCTCGAGAGCTCTCCCGGCGCACCAGGCGGTGGCCCAGCCGCGCCGCTTCCTCGATCACCGCCGCAACCAGTTCGCCCAGGTTCTCGCGCACCGGCGGCGAAGGCTCGAGGCCCAGCTCCAGGGTCTCCGGCACCAGTCCCAGAAGCACCAGGTTGCGGGGGTAGAGGTCGAGCAGGCGCAGGCCGTCGAGCAGGTCCGCGACTCCCACCTGGTGGGGCGAGAGGCGCTCACGAACGGCGGGAGGTACCTCGTCGCCGTCGAGCCGGACCAGCGCGCCGGTCGGGCCCTCGCCGCGGATCGCGTCGACGACGATCACGTCCTGTCCCGCCTCGAACTGGCCGAGAAGAGACAGGCCCAGGGTGCCGCCGTCGAGCACGCGCACGCCCGGGGGCAGGTCGTAGTCGCGGGCGAGGGCCTGGACCGCCCTCACGCCCAGGCCATCGTCGCCGCACAGGATGTTGCCCAAGCCCAGGACCAAGAGGCTGGAGCCGGTCATTCCGCGCTCTCACCCTCCTGGGCGGCCTCGTGGTGATGCTTCCGCGCCTCGGCGCGGGCCGCCGCCCGCAGGTCCTCCTCCACCCCCTTGCGCCCGGGAACGCCCAGGAAGCGGTAGCCGGAGTAGACGAGGTCCTTCGGGTTGACCCACTTGTAGCCGGAGACGATGGAGTCGACGGTGGCGTTGCGCTCGGCGATGCCCACCAGGACGGCGGCGTAGACGTGGTGCACCACGAAGCCGAGCAGGAGCCAGACGATCACGTGGTGGATCCATCGGGCCGTCTGGGCGCCTCCGAAGAGCGGCAGCAGGAAGGCGAAGACGCGCAGGGGCGAGTGGATGTCCATGTTCACCGAGAACAGGGCCAGTCCGGTCAGGACCTGGACCAGGCAGAGAGCGTAGACCGCCAGGTAGGTCAGGCCGGCGAGGGGGTTGTGCCCCACGAAGCCCGGCGGCCGGCTCAGGAAGAGGTAGTACTTGATCGTGGGCAGTATGCCCCGCACGCGGCGGTGGCGGAAGGGTACGAACTTGTCCCAGCGCGAGTACGGATTGCCCATGAACATCCACGCGATCCGGGCGAGCACCGCCAGGGTGAAGACGATCGCCGCGTAGTAGTGGACGGCGGTCATCCAGCCCATGACGAACTCTCCCCGAGCCTCACCCGGCGAGAGGAGGAAGGGCCTGCCGATGTAGAGCCCGGTCACCGCCAGCACGGCGATCGAGAGGACGATCGCCCAGTGGCAGACGCGCACCGGCAGCTCCCAGACGTAGACCCTCGCCAGATTCAGCTCTTCGGCGACCACCGGCTGCGACGGGATCGGCGCGGCCTGGACGTTGTTCATGGCTCCCTCCTCACGGCGTCACCCTCACGTGGGCCAGCTCGCGACGCGCCGGATCGACCACGTGGACGCCGCAGGCCATGCACGGGTCGAAGGAGTGGACCGTACGCAGAATCTCGATGGGCTGCTCCGGGTTGGACACGGGGTTGCCGAGCAGGGCTTCCTCGTAGGGCCCCCGGTGGCCGCTGGCGTCCCGCGGCCCGGCGTTCCACGTGCTGGGCACGATGCACTGGTAGTTGACGATCGCTCCGTTCTCGATGTGCACCCAGTGGCCCAGTGCCCCCCGCGGGGCCTCGTGGAAGCCGGCACCGGTGCACTCCCGGGGCCAGGTCGAGGGATCCCACTTCGAGGTGTCCTGGATCGCCAGCTCGTGCCGGCCCATGTTGTCGGTGAGCTCGTCCAGCCAGTCTTCGATCTTGTCCACCAGCACCTGGGTTTCGATGCCCCGGGCGGCGGTCCGACCGAGGGTCGAGAACAGGGCTTCGGGGCCCACACCCAGTTGCCCCAGAGCGCCGCCGATCACCTCCTGCACGCGCTTGTTGCCCCGCCCGTACTGGACCAGCATGCGCGCGAGAGGGCCCACCTCCATCGGCTGGTCGTCGTAGCGCGGCGACTTGAGCCAGGAGTACTTCTTATCGATGTCCAGGCGCTCGTAGGGTGGGGTCGGACCGGTGTAGGTCGGGTCGGTCTGTCCCTCGCTCGGATGGTGGGAGGCGTCGTCGCCGTCCGAGTACTGGTACCAGGAGTGGGTGACGTACTCGGAGACCTTGGCCGGGTCGAAGTCCTCCACGGTGCCCAGGTCCTTGCCACGGATCACTCCGGACTGGAAGAACAGCGGCGCGTTCGCCCCGTCGGCTTCCGGGTACTCGCCGTAGACCAGGTAGTTGCCCACGCCGGCGCCGTAGCCCGCCCAGTCCTTGTAGAAGGAGGCCACCGCCAGCAGGTCGGGGATGTAGACGCGGGCCACGAAGTCGCGGGCCTTGGCGATCATCTCGCGCATGCCCGCGATCTGTCCCATGTTGATCGAAGC
>CAZIIB010000558.1:0-3249 GCA_964539125.1 uncultured Thermoanaerobaculia bacterium
GTCGCACCGGCCATGAATTCGCCCACTTCAACTATCTGGGCGAATGGCACTCGCACCCTTCGTTCTCGGCGCATCCCAGCCTCGATGACATAGCGACCATGACTGATCTCGTTGAGGGTGGCCAAGATATAGGCTTCGCCGTCCTGATGATCGTGCGCCTCCGGTGCCAGGCTTGGATGGATTTCACCTTCACCACGTTTGCCCGGGGTCAGGCCCCGACGACGTCCAGCATTTTGCATGTGTTCCGGTGAGACTTCTCTCAAACCGCAACCTTGAGGCCGTCGGAGGCCAAGCGGATCGCCTGGAGGGTAGTAGAGGAGCATCGGCCCATTTCACTGACCAGCGAAAGCCACCCGCGGAGAAGGGCCTCCTCACCGCTCTCGGCCGCCTCTCCGATCGCGCTCCATTGGCGGCACCGCCCGCCGAGCGATCGGCACCAGGCCGAGCGCCGAGCTGATCCCGGAGCCGCCTGCGCCACCTGCGGGCGCACCCTGACTCGGCCGACCCTCTGCATCGTGTCCCTCAGCTCCCAGCGAGCCTCTTCCGGCACCCGCCAGGGATTGAGGACCCGAGCCCGCCGCCGGACCTGGTCGAGCCGCTGAGCGGCCCCACGCGCGATCGGCGCGCTCCGGATGAGCTGGCGCCGGGGCTCTCGGTCTTTCTCGAGCGCGGTGGACCTTCACCGGGAGACCGCCTTTCCGCCCCCATCGGAGCACGGACCCTCGCCAGCCCCGCCCGAGCGATTTCAGAATCTCCCGGTGCGGCGCCCCGACCAGCTCAAGGACGAGGCTACGGGCCTCGTACCCGTCGGTTCGGGGAGCGAGTTCCTCCCGCACGAGCTCCCGGAGCCTCCGCTCCGTCCGATCGAGCTCCTCCTGGAAAGCCTCGTTGAGCTCCAGCCGCCGCTCGCTCTCGGTGATCAGCCGGACGGCGCGGCCCCAGTGCTCCCGCCGGCGCTCCATAGTGGCCTCGACCCGAACGAACATACGCCCCCGGGAGGGAAGCTCCTCCAGCCTCGCCCGCCACTCGGGCCACCCCCCAGCCACTTCTCGATCCGGTCGCGCGCTGCTCGGTCGCCGCCTCGAGCTGCCGCCGGGAATACTCCCGCCCGATCGAGCTCGCCTTGACGTAGACCGTCCCGTCCGTCACCACCAGCCCCCGCCCCGCCAGGTGAACGCCGTTCACCTGAAGCCGCAACGCGAGGTGGCTCCAGGACCGCGCCTCCGCGAACTCCCCCGCGAGCGAGCGCCGCCAGGCGACCTCCCGAGGCCCCGTCCCCCGGTACCGGGCGAGGGCCTCCTGGCCCGGCGAGAGCATCAGGTGGTAGACCGGCTGATCGACCCGGGGGTTCTGGCTCGCGGTCGCGCCCATCTCCGCCGGCACCCCCTCCGGGTCACGACCTGCCAGGTTCCGGAGCTCCACCCAGGCCGGCTCCTTGGCGTGCGTGGCCGCCGACCCGTGGAGGAGGTAGTGGACGAGCCCCCGAAACGAGCCCCCCGAACGGACCTGGCCGACCAAGGCCCGGCGCCCTACCCGGAGAGCTCGGTCAGCACCGAGCGCAGCTCCTCGAGCGCTGCCTCGAGCCGCTCCTCGGCCCGCACCTGGCCGGCAGCGTTGGCGACGTGGGCGAGCTGGTTGAGGTTGTTCCCGATCTTCGACAGTTGGTAGACGGCGTCCCGCCGCACCTGGCCCGGCCGGACCCGCACCCGCTGGCCGAGCACCGAGCGCCGTAGAAGCTCCGAGACCGAGAGGCCCGCCGCATGCGCCTTCGCCCGCACCACGGCCCGCTCGCCGGCGGTCAGGCGGAGGCTCTGGAAGTAGACCCGGCCGGCCCGCTCGGGGCAGGAGGCATCGCAGCTCATGACGTCCGAGCCGATTGTGCCGCCCCCGCCGCGCCGAAGGCGCCTCCGTTTGAGCCGCAGGCGAAAACGAGATCCTGGATGGGCCGCGCCGCAGGCGTGACACATCCACTTGCTTGCTGACTGCGAAGCGACCGCATCTGGAGTGCGAAGCGGCCCTCGCTATACTGGGGTCGAGCACCCGGAGCAGCACCACAACCGCGAGCGAAGGGCGAAGGAGACCGATGAACCGTGTAGAGGTGAGGCCCGAGCTGCTCCGCTGGGCCCGCGAGCGCAGCGGCTTGAGCGTCGATGCGCTCGGTAGGCGCTTCCCGAAGCTCGACGCCTGGGAACGCGGTGAACGGCTTCCCACCCTCAAGCAGCTCGAACGCTTCGCCAGGGCGACTTTCACCCCGATCGGCTTTCTGTTCCTCCCCGAGCCGCCGGCCGAGGAAGTCCCGATCCCGGACTTCCGCACCGTCGCCAGCGCCGGCTTCGGGCGTCCCAGCCCGGACCTCCTCGACACGATCTACCTCTGCCAGCAGCGCCAGGACTGGTTCCGGGACTTCGCGCGCTCGGTGGGGGAGAGACCGCTCGGATTCACCGGCTCGGCGGGACTTGGAGACGACGTCGTGGCCACCGCCGCAGCCATTCGAGGCGCCCTGGCCTTCGACGTCGAGGAGCGCCGCCGCCTCTCCACTTGGACGGAGGCGCTCCGCCGCTTCATCGCCCAGGCCGACGACCTCGGCATCCTGGTGATGGTGAGCGGAGTCGTCGGGAGCAACACCCACCGCCACCTGGACCCGGACGAGTTCCGAGGATTCGCCCTCAGCGATCCGCTCGCGCCCCTGGTCTTCATCAACGGCGCCGACACCAAGGCGGCGCAGATGTTCACCCTCGCCCACGAGCTCGCGCATCTGTGGCTGGGTCAGTCCGCGGTGTCCGATGCCCAAGCCGTCGCCGTCCCGGTCCAGGCCACCGAACGTTGGTGCAACCGCGTCGCCGCCGAGCTCCTGGCGCCGCTCGAGCTCGTGCGCTCCGAGTACGACGTAAAGGCCGCGCTGCGGAGCGAGCTCGACCGCCTGGCTCGACGCTTCAAGGTGAGCACCTTGGTCGTCCTTCGCCGCATCCACGACGCCGGTGGCGTGAGCCGGTCTGAGCTCTGGTCGGCTTACGAGGAGGAGCTGGCCCGCCTGCGCGGCATGCCCCGGGGCTCCGGCGGCAACTTCTACCTCACCCTCCCGGCCCGCGTCAGCAAGCGCTTTGCCCGGGCCATGGTCACCAGCACGCTGGAAGGACGAACCTCGTTCACCGAATCGTTCCGCCTGCTGGGCGTCAAGAAGATGGCGACGTTCCACCAGTTGGGCCAGAGCCTCGGAGTGGGCTTCTGATGGCCTACCTCCTGGACGCC
>CAZIIB010000559.1:0-3248 GCA_964539125.1 uncultured Thermoanaerobaculia bacterium
GATGCCGCCCGACGAGCGCCCACGCCAGCGTCTGCTCCGGAGCGGCGGCGAGGCCCTCTCCGACGCCGAAGTGCTCGCGGTGGTCCTGGGACACGGCTCCCGGAACGTCTGCTCCCTCGAGCTCGCCCGCGAGATCCTTCAGGAGACGGCCGGCCTTCCGGGCCTGGTGGGCATCCGCGCCGAAGCCCTTCAGCGCCACGGCCTCGGCGAGGCCAAGGCCGCTTCGGTCCTCGCCGCGCTCGAGCTCGCCCGGCGGCTCGCCCGGGCGGAGGTCCCCGAGCGCGAGCCGATGACGAGGCCCGCAGAGGTGGCCCGGTACCTCGCTCTGCGCTACGGTCGCCGGGACCAGGAGGTGGTGGGGGCCCTCTTCCTGGATACCCGCCGGCGCCTCGTAGGCGAAGCCGAGCTGTTCCGCGGCTGCCTGACGAGAGCCTCGGTCGAGCCGCGCCAGATCCTCGCCCTCGCCCTGGACCACGCCGCCGAGAGCCTGGCGCTCTTCCACACGCACCCCTCGAGGGACCCGTCCCCGACGGTCGAGGACGTCCGCTTCACCCGGCGCATGGCGGAGGCCTGCGCCGTCGTCGGTGTCTGCCTCGTGGACCACATCATCCTCGGCGGGGCACGGCGCTGGGTCTCGCTCCAGGCAAGGGGCCTGGTTTGAAAATCGGCCCCGGCGGGGCCGAAGACCGGCCGCCTCCGCCGGGCGAGCCGCCGAGGCGCATGGCCTCAGCGCCCGGCAGCGTGCGCGGGCCCTGATCCCGAGCGCTCTACGGCCAGGAGCTCTTCGATCCGCCAGGGCCTTCGGGCGACCCCGGCCTTCATCGCCGGCGTCATGCGGATCGAGGAGTGCATCCAACACAGGTTGTAGTACGCGAGCTGGAGGGCGAGGCCCGCCCGATGATGCCTCCAGGACTTCGAGAAGGCATTCGTCCGCCGGGCAAAGCGCCTCGACTGCATCCGGAAGGTCAGCGCCCCGCGCTCGGCGTGGGACGTGCAAGCCCGCACCGGATCCGGATCGCCGTGGACGCGTTCCTTCCTCATGCCCACGATCCGCGGAGGGGAACGGCGGCCATCCCCGGCACCCTCCGCGGGGGCGACCTCCCGGACGAGCATCGAATAGTCCGTACGCGTGCCGAGGTGAAAGCTCACCGCCTCGCGATAGACCCCGAGCCCGCTGGTCGTGAGCTGAAAGCGGCCCGCGGTCGCACGGTCGAGCTTCTCGGCAAACGCGTCGGCATGCTCGCCCGTCCTCCGCCCCAGGTGCCAGGCGAGGACCAGCTTCGACTCTCGCTCCATGGCGAGAAACGCATAGGCGTCGCCCACCTGAGAGTCCCCGACCCCGAGCCGCTCCTTCGTCATCTCCTTCATCCCGACGAAGGCCCAGAGCTCCGAGGTCTCGACGTCGTGGACCGGGACGTTCCTCACCAGCTCGGCGAGGAGCCTCTCGCACCGCCCTCCGGCCAGGAGCACCAGTCGGCCGATCGTGTCCCGATGCGTGCCGGTGATCCGCTCGGCCGTCCGAATGCTGCTGCCCTCGACCAGGAGCCGCAGGCAGAGTACCGCCCGCTCGAGAGGAATCCGCATGGGGTGGATCGGGGATCGGGGGGAGGCTTCCGTCGTGGTCCGCAGGCAGCTCCGACACCGATACCGCTGGCGCCCGGCCGCTGTCTTGCCGTACCGGATCGTAGGGCCGGAGCACGAGGGACAGGTCGGCCTGAAAGCCCCGTCAGACCTTCCACCGACGCCCCGGTTCACCTCTTCGACCATCCAATAATTGTAGGCCGAATAAACCGCCATTGTCAAGGGTTGACGCGCCGGTTTTTCCGGCCTACAGTACGGGCATGGTCCGTCCAAAGAAGAAGCCTTCGGAACGGTTCGAGGCGGCGATGCGCCTGCGCATGAGGGAGTCGGATCTGGAGCTGATGCGCCGAGCCGCCGAGCGCTCCGGGCTGAGCGTCTCCGGCTGGTCCCGCGACCGCTTGCTCCGCGCCGCGAGGCGAGAGCTCCGCAAGCCCGGCGGCGAGCAGTAGAAGGAGGCACTCGCACCGGCAGGGAACGGCCGGAGGCCGCCGAGGAGCGCCTCGTCGAGACCCCGACCCCCGCCGGCCGAGACCGAGAGCTCCGCCAACACACTGTCAGGACAGTACCTGGGCCCTTGTCGGTTCCGGCGAGCCACTCAGTGGGGCTCTCCGGGCTGGCTCTTGCACGGGATCCCGGCAAACGGTCTGTCTGGAAGGCTCGGACGAGAGCCGACCGGGGCGGGATCGGCCGCCCCGGCCGGTGGGGGAGCGGAGGCTCAGCCGGCCCCCTCCAGGCGCCGCATCAGGGCGCGGCCGAAGAGGACCAGCGTCTCGTAGTCCAGGGCCTCGGCCAGGAGCACCAGCGAGTCCGGATGGGCCGCGAGGGTGCGGGCGGCGTGGAGGTCCCGGGCGAAGTGCTCGTGGGGGCGGGCGAGATGGCCCAGGTGCCGCCGTCCGTCATGGACCGGCAGGCCCAGGCGCTTCGCCTTGACCCCTACTTCGAGATGGTTGGGAGAGGCCTCCGCCGGCAGCACCGCCGCCGCAAGGAGCGCCGCCGTCCGTTCGAGAAACACCGCCACGGCCGAGTGCGGCTCGTCTCCCCTCGGGCCGACCGACTGGCCGCGACGAACGACGGCCCAGAGCCGGCCCCGACCCGCCGGGACCTCTTCGACGTCGAAGGGCCCGGTGTCCAGGGCGCCGGCGGCGAGGGCCGGGCCGCCTCGAACCTCCTCGGAATCGCGCGCGTCCTCTCGCCGCCGGGCGGCGTCGAGGAAGGCCGCCGAGAAGGCGTTTGGTGGCGGAGTGCGGGGCGGGGCGGAGTTGGAAGAAGTGGAACGGGCGGGGGCCGAAGTGCTGCTACCCTCTGTCTCGGCTCGCATGGGAGGTGCTGTCTCCTTTCGCGGGTCAGGCCCGGGTGAGGGACAAGCTCGCCCGGGCCGCTTTCGTAGGGCTCCCCGGCGGTCTCCGGCGCGAAGCGGGGTGCACCTCCGCGCTCGAGCCGGACGGTGCCAGAGAGCGGCTTCGTTGGATCGAGAGTAGCGTAGAAGGGGCGGAAATGCAAGCCCGGCGGGGTCATCGCTCTCCGACCCTTCCTGCGGTCACCCGTCGCAATCCCCCGAAGGGTCCCTCGCCGATTTCCACACGGTCCTCTACCGCCTGTCCGGCGGATAAACTCAAGGTCGCAATCCCCCGAAGGGTCCCTCGCCGATTTCCACACAACGCAAAGAT
>CAZIIB010000560.1:0-3221 GCA_964539125.1 uncultured Thermoanaerobaculia bacterium
GCACCAAGACGGGCACCGGCGGCTCGGCCGGCACGGCGTATCTACGCTCGACCCTCTTCGAGCCGCTCTTCCCGGACCTGTGGGAGATCCGCTCGCGGCTGTGAGGAGGGATCAGGCGGGAGGGTAGCCGGCCTCTTCGAGGCGGGCCCGGATCTGCGCCCAGTCGGTGCCCGGCTCGTTCCAGGCCACCCTCACCCGCTTCTCCTCCCGGTCGACGTCTACGGTCTCGACTCCCTGGAGCTCCTCCAGGGCCTGCTCGATGGTGGCCACGCAGTGGTCGCACGCGATATTCGGCACGGTGACGGTCTTCTCGGTCACGTTCGGGTGCTCCTTTCGTCGGCTCGAGGGTCGCGCCGGGCGACCCGCTTCTGATGTTACCGGCGGCTTTCGCCGCTCCGCCCCACCCGTTGGGTCAGGAGCTCGAGGGTCGTCTCGATGACCGCCCGCAGGGGGCCGGCGTCGGCCTCGCCGCGGCCGGCGATGGCGTAGGCCGTTCCATGGTCGACAGAGGTCCGGAGGTAGGGCAGGCCGAGGGTCCAGTTGGTGGCCAGGCCGAAGGCAGCGGTCTTGACCGCGATCAGGCCCTGGTCGTGGTAGAGCGCCAGCACCCAGTCGAACTCCCCCCGGCGCGCCCGCGCGAAGAGGGAGTCGGGGCTCTCGGGGCCCTGGGCGTCGATCCCCCGGCGCCGGGCCTCGGCGACCGCCGGGGCGACGAGCTCGGAGTCCTCCGTCCCCAGGAGCCCGCCCTCGCCGGCGTGGGGATTGAGGCCCGCGACCGCGATCCGCCGGCGGCCGGAGGCCGGTGCCGGAGCGTGGCGATCGAGGCAGACGAGGGCTTCGACCACGGCTTGCTCGGTGACCCGGTCGAGCGCCCCGCGCAGAGGCAGGTGCGTCGAGAGCAGGGCCACCCGGAGATCCGGGGCGAGGAAGGTCATCAGGTAGTCCCGGCCGTAGCGCTCGAGGCCGGCCCGGTGGGCCAGGAAGTCGGTGTGGCCCACGAAGCCGGGGAGGGCGTGGCGGGCGATCGTCTCTTTCGAGACCGGGCAGGTGACCAGCGCCGACACGAGGCCCGAGGCGGCCAGCCCGATTCCCGTGTCGAGGGCGAGGAGGGCACCGGTGGCGTCGGCGGGGCCCGGGCGGCCCGGCTCCACCCGGCGCTCCGAGCCCACCGGATCGAGCACCGGGATGCGGTCGTCGCCCGGGCTCAGCGACTCGCGCGAGACGACGCCCGGCAAGTAGACGAGACGGTCCCAGGGCGCCTCGGGGACGACGTCCCGCACGGCCTCGAGGGCCGCGCGCTCCGCGATCAGAAGCGGCCGGTACCGCCCTCTGTCGGATTCGTGGCCGGCCAGCAGCCGGAGGAGGATCTCGGGACCCACCCCCGCCGGGTCGCCCTGGGTCAGGGCGAGAGCGGGAAGGGGGCCGCTGCTCTCAGTCCTGGTCGTCGGAATCGTCCCGGTCTTCGGAGCTGGCGGAGTCGTCCCGGTCTTCGGAGCTGGCGGAGTCGTTCCGGTCTTCGGAGCTGTCGGAGGCGTCCCGGTCGTTCGATGCGAAGCGGCGCCCGCGGCGGCCGCGGAGCTCGGCCTCCTTGAACAGATAGCGGATGCTGTGCTTGGGGATGAGCAGGTTCGGCCCGTCGTTGCGGTTGAGCTTGATCATTCCCTTGTCGTACCACTCGACCCAGCCGCGGAGCTCCTCGTCGTTGTTGAGCACCACCACCATCGGCGTCTTGTTCGCCATCTGCTTGAGGTAGTAGTACTCCTCCGCGTTGGTCTGCTCGGGAGGCACCTGCTTGCGCCGCGCACCGCGGGGACCGGCCTCTTTCCGGAGGTCCTGGACGTCGGGGCGGATGAGCTTTCGGTTGGGCATGGTTCCGGTCTTACTTTCGGGGTCGGCGCTTCTTCTCGTACTGGTCGTTCTCGTAAGCCAGGCAGCACAGCAGGCGGCCGCACTGGCCCGAGATCTTCGACGGGTTGAGCGACAGGTTCTGGCGCTTCGCCATCTGGATCGAGATCGGTTGAAACTCCGTGAGCCAGGTGGAGCAGCACAGCGTGCGGCCGCAAACCCCGAGGCCGCCCAGTAGCTTGGCCTCGTCACGGGCGCCGACCTGGATCATCTTCACCCGGACCGAGAACCGCTGGGACAGGTCCCGGACGAGCTGGCGGAAGTCGACCCGACCGTTGGCCGTGAAGTAGAACCTCGCCCGCTTGCCGAAGAGAGAGAAGTCGACCCGAGAGATCTTCATCTCGAGGCCCAGCTCCCGGGCGCGCTGCTGGCAGTACCGCCTGGCCGTCGTCTCGTTGGCGAGCTGCTGGTCGTAAGCCTCCGTGTCCTCTTCGGTGGCGCGGCGAACGACGCTCCGCGCGCTCGACTTCTGGCACGGCTTGAAGGCCGGCATCGGTGACCTCTCGACCCGTCCGTAGGCCGGCCCTTGGTCGAGCTCCACGACCAACCTCTCCCCCGTAGAGTAGACCTGCCCCCCGGTGCGGCAGAGGGTCAGGTTCGTCTCGTCACCGAAGCGGACGCCGATGAACGTGTCTTCGACGGCCGTCGACTGACCTTTGTATGAGCATCCTGAGCAACCCATGGGATCGCAATCCTCGACTGGCTCCCGTCCGACGACGGCTCGATCATGTCCCTAGATAGCACGGCCGGGAGCCTCCCATGATCATGCGACTACGGAACGGCTCAAGAGATGTCGCTCGCGCCATTATGGCAATGGCCCGGATCGCCTGTCAATGAGACAAACCCAGGCCACCGCTCGATATTCCCGCTCGCCAGCCCCTCCGGATCACTGAGTCTCGAGCACCCGGCGACCGATGTCCCGGCGCAGGACCTTGCTCGGCCAGGAGATCTCGGAGGCCGCCGCGTAGCTGCGCTTGAGGGCCTCGACGAGCGTCTCCCCCCGGGCGCAGACGTCGAGCACCCGGCCGCCGCTGGTGACCACGCCCTCCCCGTCTTCGCCCGACGCCGTGCCGGCGTGGAAGACCTGGACGCCGCGGTGGGCGCGGGCCGCCTCGAGGCCGCTGATGACCTCCCCCTTGACCGGCTTTCCAGGGTAGCCGGCGCTCGCCAGCACCACGCAGGCGGCGGCCTCGCGGGCGAAGCGCAGGCGCTCCGCGCCGAAGTCGCCCTCGGCCCCGGCGGCGAGCACCGGGAGCAGGTCGTCGTCCATGCGCAGCAGGAGCGCCTGGGCCTCGGGGTCGCCGAGCCGCACGTTG
>CAZIIB010000561.1:0-3219 GCA_964539125.1 uncultured Thermoanaerobaculia bacterium
CCGGGGGCGAGGCTGGGCGATCGAGGGCAAACCTGGCCGTGCCGGTGGCGTTGGGTGCGCTGGTGATGTCGACCGGCGTGCTGTGCCCACCTGTCAGGACGTCGTGGGTGAACCCTCCGCCGACCACCGCGTCACCGGGGTCGCAGAGCGCCTCCGCCGTGATGGTCTCGACGTCGCCCCCGCCCACCGCGACCGCCACCTGGGAGGTGGTGTAGAAGCCGAGCACACCCGCCGGTCCCGGCGGGCCGGGAGGTCCGGGAGGTCCCGGAGGGCCGGGCGGACCGGGGGGTCCAGGCGGGCCAGGAGGTCCAGGCGGCCCGGGAGGTCCCGGCGGCCCCGTCGCGCCCAGCGTCAGGTCGTACTCGTCGCTCTGGCTCTGGCCGTGCCCGGTGGCGACGGTGAGCAGGTAGTCGCCGTCGGAGGGCAGCCCCGTCGAGCTGAAGTCGCACAGGATGGTCTGAGGCGGCGTGAAGTCGGGGGTGCAGAAGCCGGTGATGTCGCCGATCTCGCCCAGCCGGACCTGGAGCGCGCCGCCGAAGTCGAAGTCGCGACCGGTGATCAGGATCGTGCTCGCGCCGAAATCGACGGCCACCTCGGTGATCTCCAGGTGGCCGCCGGGAAGGCCGGCGCCGGCGGCGACGACGGGAAGGGGAAGGATGAGGGGGAGCAGAACCGCTGCGACGAGAGAGACGGGGGAGACTCGTGCCTTGCTCATGGCCAACCTCCTCGGGGTCAGACTCTGGGGTTTGCGATCAGGCTACAGTTAGCTCCACGATCACACGATAGCACCCTTCCGAGCCGCCCTCGGCACCCGGATCGGGCCCGCGATCGGGGTCACGAAGTGCCCCCGGGCGGCGCCTGGTCGCCTAGAATCTCTCCATCGTGTCGTGGCTCCTGCGAACGATCGAGAGACGGGGCCTGTTGCCCCGCATGTCGGCCACCGAGCGGCAGGCGCTCGAGGCCGGCACCGTCTGGATGGACGGCGAGATCTTCTCCGGCCGGCCCGACCTGGCGGCCATGGCCGCCGCGCCCTACCCGGAGCTCTCGCCCGCCGAGAGCGCCTTTCTCGACGGGCCCGCCGAGGAGCTCTGCCGGCGGGTCGACGACTGGGAGCTCGGCCGCGCCCGGGAGCTGCCGGAGGAGGTCTGGGCCTTCCTGCGGCGCGAGCGCTTCTTCGGGCTGACGATCCCGCCCGAGCACGGCGGCCTGGGCTTCTCGGCCCTCGCCGCGAGCACCGTCTTCGCCAAGCTCGCCAGCCGCTCCCTGGGGCTCTCGGCGATCGTCCTCATCCCCAACTCGGTGGGGCCCGGCGAGCTGCTGCTGGCCTACGGCACCCGGGAGCAGCGGGAGCGCTACCTGCCCCGCCTCGCCCGCGGCGAGGAGATCCCCTGCTTCGCCCTCACCGAGCCCGGCGCCGGCTCCGACGCCGCCTCGATCACCTCCCGGGGGCGGCTCTTCCGGGGCGCCACGGGCGAGCTTCGCATCCGCCTCGACTGGGACAAGCGCTACATCACCCTGGCCCCGGTGGCGACCCTCCTGGGCCTCGCCTTCCGGCTCGAGGACCCCGACGGCCTCCTCGACCCCGCGTCGGGCGGTGAGGCGGGGATCACCCTCGCCCTGGTGCCCACCGACCTGCCCGGCGTCGAGGTGGGCCGCTACCACGACCCCATGGGCGTGCCCTTCCCCAACGGCCCGACCCGCGGGCGCGGAGTGGAGGTGCCCCTCGACGCCGTCGTCGGCGGCGCCGCCGGCGCCGGTCGCGGATGGCGCATGCTCATGGAGGCGCTCTCGGCCGGCCGCTCGATCTCGCTGCCCGCCCAGTCGGTGGGCGGCGCCAAGACGATCGCCCGCGCCGTCGGCGCCTACAGCGCGGTGCGGCGCCAGTTCGGGACCGCCATCGGCCGCTTCGAGGGGATCGAGGAGCCCCTGGCCCGGATCGCCGGCCTGACCTACCTCATGGAGGCGGCCCGGGTGGTCACCTGCGGGGCGGTCGACGCCGGGCACCGCCCGGCGGTCGTCTCCGGCCTGGTCAAGTACCAGCAGACCGAGCTGCTCCGCGGCCTGGCCGCCGACGGAATGGACGTGGTGGGCGGCGCCGGGATCTGCCTGGGCCCCAAGAACCTCATGGCCCGGGCCTGGATCGGCGCGCCGATCGGGATCACGGTCGAGGGCGCGAACATCCTCACCCGCACGCTGATCGTCTTCGGCCAGGGGGTGCTCCGGAGCCATCCCTGGGCGCGCCCCTTGCTCGCCGCCGCCGAGGCCGGCGACGCCCGGCGGTTCCGCCGCGCGCTCCTCGGCTTCGCCCGCTCCTTCGCGGCCCTCCTGGTCCGGGTGCCCTGGCTCTGGCTCACGCGGGCGCGCTGGGTGCGCTCGCCGGTCGCCCCGGTGGCGGGCGGCTCGCCGGCCCGTCACTGGCGCCACCTCGCCCACGCCTCGGCCTCGTTCGCCCTCTTCGCCGACCTGGCGCTCCTTTCGCTGGGCGGCCGTCTGAAGCTCCGCGGCAAGCTCTCCGGCCGCTTCGCCGACGCCCTGTCCTGGATCTACCTGAGCTTCTGCGCGCTGCGCCGCTTCGAGGCCGAGGGCCGTCGGCCGGAGGACCTGCCGCTCGTCGACTGGGCCGCCGGCCACGGCCTCGCGCGCGCCGACCGGGCGCTCCACGGGATCCTCGAGAACTTCGAAGGGCCGTTGGGCTGGCTGGCGCGGGGACCGATCGCCCTCGCCTCGCGCCTCAACCCCATCACCCGCCCGCCGTCCGATCGCCTGGGCGCGCGGGTGGCGGCGACGCTCCGGGAGCCGGGCCCGGTGCGGGATCGGCTGACCGCCGGCGTCTTCCTGCCCCACGACCCGGACGAGCCGCTGGCGCTCCTGGAGCGGGCCTTCGAGCTGGCGGTCGAGGCCGAGCCGCTCCTCGCCCGCCTGCGGCGAGCGCAGAAGGCGGGCAGGCTGCCGGCGGGCGGGCCGGAGGAAGCGCTCGCCGAGGCCCTCGCCGGCGGAGTCCTGGACGAGGCGGAGGCCGAGATCGTCCGCCGGGCGGGCGAGCTCGGGAGCCGGGTGATCGCGGTCGACGAGCTCGCGCGAGAGGAGTGCCTGGCGGGAGCCCCGGACGCGGCGCCGAGCGCCTCGGCTGAGTGAGGGCGCCTCCCGTCGTCCCACCTCATCGGGCGGGGCGAAACCCCCTCGCCGGACGGTGCTCGATCCGGCCGCGGCCGTCACAAT
>CAZIIB010000562.1:0-3218 GCA_964539125.1 uncultured Thermoanaerobaculia bacterium
GAGCTTACCGGGCACCAGGGCGCCGCCGAAGCTCGCGGTCACGTCCTGGTTGCTGAAGCTGCCGGGGGTGACGGCGATCTTGCCCTCGGTGTCGTCGGTGAGTGGCTTGCTCACGTAGCGGATCGCGCCACCGATGGTGTTCTTGCCGTAGAGGGTGCCCTGGGGGCCGCGGAGGACCTCGATCCGCTGAACGTCGAAGACGTCGAGGAGGGCGCCCTGGGGCCGCGCGATGTAGACGTCGTCGAAGTACAGGCCGACGCCCGGGTCGACGCCCCAGAGCGGGTCGGCCTGGCCGATGCCGCGGAGGAAGACGGTGAGGGTCGTCGACTGGTTCCTGCCGGCGTAGATCGAGAGGTTGGGCACGTCGTCCTGGAGATCGGAGAGGTCCTGGGCACCGGCCTCTTCGAGGTCCTCACCGGTCTGGACGGTGACCGCCACCGGCACCTTCTGGATGTCCTCCTTGCGCTTCCGGGCGGTGACCACGATGGTCTCGCCGACCTCGGGGTGTTTCTCCGCCTCCTGCTCGGCCTTGGTCTTCTGGTCCTTCTGGTCGTCGGCCTTCTGCGCCTGGCCGCCCTGATCCTGGGATTGGGCCTGATCCTGGGCCATCGAGTCGTCGGCCGGCTGCGCCACCGCGGGCAGGACCGCCAGGCCGAGGGCCGTGGCGAGAGCGAGGAGCAGGGCTCGACGGATGAGCGAGCTCCCCACCGGCGGGTGTGGATCGGTGCTACGGGTCATGGGTTGCCTCCTCGTTTCGGCCGCGTACGGGGCGTGGCCTGGGTCCGCTCGGAGCCTTCGCCGGGCGGCGGTTGAGTGCCGGCTCGCGCGCCGGGGCGCCGCCGTCTCGCGGCAGCAGCCCGTAGCGCAGCAGGCGGATGAATTCGTCGACGGCCTGCTTCGGGGTCATGCCCAGGTGGAGCGGCACGCCGAAGCACTTCTCGACGGTGAAGAAGTAGAAGAGCCAGCGGGTGGCGACCATCACGGCGGTCATGGGGTCGGCGTCGCCGAAGTCGCCGGTGGCGCTCCGCTCGGCGAAGCGCTCGCCGTAGCTCGCCTGGAAGCGCCGCGCCATGTCCTCGTAGAAGGCGCGGATGTGCTTGCCCTGGAACTCGATCACGTCCACGTAGATGAGCAGGATGTGGGCCGCGTTGTCCTCCACCACCTGCTCGATGGCGGTGGCGAGGCGCTCCAGGTCCTCGGGGAAGTCGCCCTCCGCGAAGAGCTTGTTGAGCTCGAGCTCGGGATCGAGCAGGCGCTCCCAGTAGCGGTCGATCAGGCGCTGGTAGATGGCGTCCTTGTTGGGGAAGTGGTGGTAGATGTTGCCCACCGAGAGGCCGGCGCGCTCGGCGATCTGGCGCAGCGTCGTGGCCCGGTAGCCCTGGGTGGAGAAGAGCTCCAGGGCGGCGTCGAGCACCGCCGAGATCGAGGCTTCCGACTTCGCTTCCTGCCTGAGGCGAGCCGCCACGAGGCTCCTTTCCCGGCCAACAAAAAAAACCGAACGCTTGGTCTGTATTCGGAGTATGGACCCGGTCGGAGGGGAACGCAAGCCGCAGCGCGGCAAGAGGAGGGCGCCGCGCTGCGGAAGAGGAGGGGCGCCGCGGTGTGGAAGAGGGCGGAGACGCTTTGGAGTCTCTCGTTTCCCAGTGGTGCGAGGCCCCCGTGGCAAGCGGTTGGCCTGGATGAGGCGGTAGAATCGACACACGAACCGAGCCGCACGCCATGACCTCACGAAGCCAGAAGAGCCCAGAGCGGACACCCCTTCCCGAACCCTTGCGGGAGCTCTTCTGGGACTACTCTTTCGACGAGCTGAGCTGGGAAGAGGACCGGGACCTGATCATTGGCCGGGTCCTGTGCGAGGGGCCCTGGGACACCGTGCAGTGGCTCCGGCGCGAGCTCGGGGACGGAGCCGTCCGGGAATGGATCGAGCGCGCCCGGGGCCGCGGGCTCAGCCGGCGCCAGCTCCGGTTCTGGCAGCTCATCCTCGAGCTGCCGGCCGAGGAGGTCGATGCGTGGCTCGCGGCTCGCGAGCCCGACCTCTGGGAGCAGCGGGTCGGGTGAGCTTGCACCCGGAGGTTCTCGAGCTCACCCAGGACGAGGTCCTGACCTCGGCGGCCGAGGGAATCACCTCGCGCGGCTATCGTCTCGGTGGGGGCACCGCCCTCGCGCTGGTCTTCGGCCACCGAAAGTCCGTCGACTTCGACTGGTTCACCGAGGTTGCGATGGGCGATCCGATGCGCCTCGCACGGGAGCTCGAAGACCTCGGCCTCGCCCTCGAGATCGACCGGGTGAGCGCCGGCACGCTCCACGGCAAGCTGCGGGGGGTCCGGATGAGCTTCCTGGAATACCGCTATCCAGCGCTGGCGGAGCCCATCGAATGGCCGGAGCGCAGGGTCGCGTTGCTCTCCCTCGACGACATCGCCTGCATGAAGCTCTCAGCCATCGCACAACGAGGCTCGCGGAGGGACTTCGTCGATCTCTTCGTCCTCTGCCGCGAGCACCGGCCCCTCGAGGAGCTCCTGGAGCTGTACCGGAAGAAGTTTGAGATCCGAGAGATCGGCCACCTCCTCTACAGCCTGGTGTACTTCGAGGACGCCGAGCGGGAGCGGATGCCCGAGATGCTGTGGGACATCCGTTGGGAGGAGGTCAAGGAGCAGGTCGAGGCGTGGGTGCGTCACTGCGCTCGCCGCTGAAGGCGTGAGGGACGGAGGCCGACGGCAGGGTATGAGCACCTCGAGCGAGCGAAAGGTCCCGGAAGCCGACTGGAAGGTGTTCCGCAAGCTCCGCGAAGCCGCACTCGAGCGGTTTTGCGCGCGCATCCTCGACGAGGTGGATTCCGTCCGCCGGGACGACTCGCGGAGCCACCACGAGCGCTACGGCGCGATCTTCTCGCTGCTCCGGGAGCGCGACCGGGAGCTCGCCCAGGCCTTCGACGATCCCCGGCGCTCCCAGATGATCTGGCAGCTCGCCACGATGGCCGCTCTCGACCTGCTGTCTCCCGATGAGCTGGCTCGCTTCTCCCCCGAGACCCGCTCGGTGGTGGAGCAGCTCGCTCAAGCGCGGCACCGCTGACGAGACGTATGGGAGTGGCGCGTCTCGAACGCCGCCGAGGCGCCGTAGGATGGGCTCCATGAGCCCCGATCTGCCTCCCTACACGATCCCCGCCGGCGCCGACATCGGCCACGTGCACCTGAAGGTCGCCGACCTCGACCGGGCCCTCG
>CAZIIB010000563.1:0-3208 GCA_964539125.1 uncultured Thermoanaerobaculia bacterium
CGCCGACGCCCGGGAGATCCTCACCCAGCAGGAGGCCGAGAAGCTCATCGACCGCCAGCAGGTGGCGCGGGAAGCCCGCGAGCGGGTGGAGCAGGGCGGCATCATCTTCCTCGACGAGATCGACAAGGTCGCGGGCCGGGAGGGCGGCCGCGGTCCGGACGTCTCCCGCGAGGGGGTCCAGCGCGACCTGTTGCCGATCGTCGAGGGGACCACGGTCTCCACCAAGTACGGCATGGTCCGGACCGACCACGTCCTCTTCTTCGCCGCCGGCGCCTTCCACGTCTCGAAGCCCTCGGACCTGATCCCGGAGCTCCAAGGGCGGTTCCCGATCCGGGTGGAGCTCCACGCCCTCTCCGAGGAGGACTTCGTCCGCATCCTGACCGAGCCGGAGACGGCGCTCACCAAGCAGTACGCCGCGCTGCTCTCGACCGAGGGCCTGCGCCTGGAGTTCACGCGCGACGCGGTGGCCGAGGTCGCCCGCCTGGCGGTGGAGGTCAACGCGGGCACCGAGAACATCGGCGCCCGGCGGCTGGCCACCCTGATGGAGCGGCTCCTCGACGAGGTCTCGTTCGAGGCGCCGGACATGGCGGGGATGGACTTCACCGTCGACGGCGAGTACGTGCGCCGCACCCTCGCCGACATCGTCCAGGACCACGACCTCAGCCGCTACGTGCTGTAGACATCGAGAGGGGCCACTCCATGACCGGTGAGTCCAGTCTTCGAGCCGAGAGCTCAGGGTGGGGGCGTCCCTCTCCCCCGGCGAGGGCGGGAGAGGGATCGAGGGTGAGGGGGGCGGTCGGAAGAGGTCGCCGCTCGTCCCCTCTCGGGCTCGCTCCCCTCCTGGTGGTCCTCCTGGCCTTCGCCGGATGCGGCAAGAAGGGGGATCCCCAGCCCCCCATCCGGCTGATCCCGGCCCCTACCACCGATCTGACGGCGGTGCAGCGCAACGGCGACGTCCTGCTCGACTTCGCCTACCCCCAGACGACCGCCGCCGGGACGCCGCTCTCCGGCCTCTCGGAGATCGCCGTCTGGGAGCTGGTGTGGCGGGTGCCGGCCGGCTCCCCGACCCCCACGAGCGTCGACGCGCACCAGTTCCTCGCCGGGGCTCGCCCGGTGGAGGTCCTGGGGCAGGACGACCTCTCGGCGGCCATCGACGGCGACCGGGTGAGGCTTTCCGTGCCCGTGCCGCCGGCGCCGAGCGCAGCTCCTGAGCCGACGGCCGCACCGGCCCCGGCCGCCACCGCGGACACCCCCGCCGCGCCGCCCGCCGCCGGCCAGGCCATGGTCGCGCTGGCGGTCAAGACCCAGGGGCCGAGCGGCGCGGAGTCGGCGCTCTCGAACCTGATCGCGTTCCCGATCCAGGCGGCCCCGGCGCCACCGACCGGCCTGGGGCTCGAGGCCACGGCGAACGGCGTGAACGTGCGCTGGAGCTACACGCTGCCGGAGACCGCACCGCCCGCCGCCGAGCCGGCGACGCCGCCCATGGCGACGGAGGGGACCGACGCCGAGGCCGCCGGGGCTCCGGACGAGCCCGCGACCGCCAAGGCGCCGGCCGAGGCCGCCTCGACGGACGGCATGGTCACGGGATTCAACGTCTACCGGCGCCAGGCGACGGAGCGCCGGTACGGCCAGCCGCTGCGCTTCGTCGGCGCCGGTGTCCGGAGCTTCGTCGACGAGAGCGCTCTGTTCGGCCAGCGTTACATCTACACGGTCACGGCGGTCTCCGCGCGACAGCCGGTGCTGGTGGAGAGCCCCTTCGCCGAGGAGGTGGAGGTCGAGTACCAGGACCGTTACCCGCCCCCGGCTCCCGAGGGCCTGGTGGCCCTCTACGGCGAAGGCCGGGTTCGCCTGGTATGGAAGGCGAGCCAGGGATCGGACCTGGCGGGCTACAAGGTCTACCGGCGCGGCCCGGACACCCAGGAGTTCCGGCCCCTGACCGCGGCGCCGGTGACCGCTACCGAGCTCGTCGACCGGGATCTCGCCGAGGGCGCCAGCTATACCTACCAGGTCACGGCCGTCGACCGACTGGGCAACGAGAGCCGGCCCTCGGAGCCGGCGACCGCCCAGGTCAGGTAGACGCCACCGGCCGAGGAGATCCGGTGACTCCGGAAGGCCTCGAACCCGCAGCCGGCCGGGAGGTCTACCGCCTCTCCGGCGCCGGCAACGACTTCCTCGCGCTGGCGGCGCCGGAGCGCCCGCCCCGGCCGTCGGAGATCCGGGCCTGGTGCACGCGCGGTCTCTCCCTGGGCGCCGACGGCGTCTTCACCCTCGAGCCGGCGGGCCCCGATCGGGTGCGGATGGTCCACTACAACGCCGACGGCGGCGAGGCGGCCCTCTGTCTCAACGGCACCCGCTGCGCGGCGCGCCTTGCCTTCGAGCTGGGCTGGGCTCGGGGCGACCGGGTGACGGTGGAGACCGGAGCCGGGGCCCTGGCGGCCCGGCGGCTGGATGCGACCACGGTCGCCCTCGAAGTGCCCCTCCCGGCGCGGCCCCCCGAGCCCCTCACTCCGCGGGTCGACGGCCGCGCGTGGTCCGGCCACGCGGTCAAGGTGGGGGTGCCCCACTTCGTCCTCTTCTGGCCGGCGGCGGCGGGGGGCGCCGGGAGTCCGGCCCCGAGCTTGGCCGACGCCCCGGTGGCCGAGCTCGGCGCCCGTCTCCGGCGCCATCCCGACTTCGGCGAGGCCGGAACCAACGTCGACTTCGTCGAGGTCACGGGACCAGGGAGCCTCGCGATCCGGAGCTTCGAGCGCGGCGTCGAGGGCGAGACCCTGGCCTGTGGCACGGGCGTGCTCGCGGCGGTCGCCGCGGGCCTCGCCGAGGGAGCGCTCGAGTTGCCGGTCGACGCCCTGACCCGGGGCGGGCTCGTCCTGCGGGTCGACGGCGAGGCGAGCGGTCGGCACCTCGCGCGGTGGACGCTGGCGGGCGACGCGCGCCTCCTGGCCCACGGCCGGGTGCTGCCTGAAGCGGCTCGCCTGCCGGGCGCGACGCCCGGCCGGGCCTCCCGGGCCGATGAGCTATGATCCGCCTGGGTGCCCGACCCACGATTGCCCGCGCCGGACGCCGTCCCTTCGAGGAAGCCCACCCGTGACGCCTTCGAGCTGGCAGGAGCCCTCCGACGCGCCCGCCGCCTCGCCCCGCGTCGCGGCCATCGTCCCCGCCTACAACGAGCAGGAGACCCTGGCGGACGTCCTGTCCGTCCTCAAGTCCT
>CAZIIB010000564.1:0-3200 GCA_964539125.1 uncultured Thermoanaerobaculia bacterium
ACCGCCAGGCCCTGGGTGTCCGCCGCCACGAAGAGCCAGCTCCCGAGGCGGGCGACGTCGCGCACGTGGGCGAGCTGGATCGAGCCGAGGCGACGGCTCGCCTCGGTCCGGAACTCGATCTCGAGGTCCTTGCCCCACGCCTGGCCCGAGCCGTCGGCCAGGTCCTCGCCCAGGACCAGCGTGTAGGTCTCTCCTGCGCTCCAGGGCACCTGGGGGGTGATCGCCACGGCGCGGCTGGAGCCCGCCTCATCGATGTCCGGAGACACCGAATGCCCGGCCGCATCCTGGACCCCGATACCGGCGAACGACGGGTCGAGCCCCTCGCTGAATCCGATCCGAAGGACCGCGTCGACGGGCACGACCGCCCCCACCGCCAGGAGATAGCGATGGCCGCGGGTAACGGCGATCGTCTGATCGAAGACGCCGGGGTCTGCGGCGGTCGTGTCGTGGGTCCGGGTCGTCTGGTCGACGTTGTCGTCGAGGCCCACCAGGCGGAGCTCGATGTCGGCCTGGGACGGCCCGAGGTCGCCGTGGAGGCGGAGGTTCGCGTCGTCCGCCTCGGCCTGCTGGGAGTCGCTGTCCAGGACCTCGTAGGCGATCCCCGGCTCGAGGGACTGGTCGCCGTTGGCTCCGGGCTCGAGGACGAAGAAGCGCAGCGGCGAGCCGTTCACCGGATACGGGGGCTCCGAGTCGTCGAACAGATCCGGAGGCACGAACAGCACGCTCCCCTCGGCCGGCGGATCGAGGCTCACGTCGACCAGCCGGTAGCCGGTGTTCAGGTCCCGGGCGACCAGGTGCACGGGGTGCCCCCGCAAGATCGGAAGGAGAAGCCCTGTGTCGCGGAGGATCCGCTGGATCGCCCCATCGACGATGGCGGCCAGGTACGCCGTGTCGGTTGCGATGAAGAACCCGGCAAGGCCGATGTCGAGCGGAACCGACAGGAAGTCGTACCCGCCGTTCGTGTACATCACCTGGTAGTCGCCCGCGTAGAGGACGCCCGGCAGGTACTCCTTCTGATCGGCGAGGGTGGCCGGCACCGGCAGGGACTCGACCCGCGAGGCCAGCCGCCCCGGTGCTTCGCTCCCGCCGGGCGCCTTCTCGGTCACTAGCTGATTCTGGGCGGCGGCCTCCGGAGCCAGCTCCGTCGTGAGGTTGGCCCCGTCCTGGCGCAGGAAGTCGTAGAGCATCCAGTAACGCTCGCCGAGGAAGCTCTGGGCGCGGAGAAGCATCAGGCGCTCGGAGGAGGTCTCCGGGATGCTGGGCGTGCCGGCCGGCGCCTCGAACGTCAGCTCGATCGGCTTGGCCGCCTGGGCACCGCCGAAGTCGACGGAGAAGGCGGTGAGCCGGAGCACGCCCTCGGGTGCCGGAACCGGGGCCGGGTCGAGGGGCTGCGGCGCGGCGCGGACCAGGGTCGGCGCGTCGAAGGTGCCCGCCTCGATGTGGAGCGTCAGGCCGTCGACGGTGGTGAAGGTGGTGGCTTCGGACCCCACGTGGCCGGCGCGGCCGTCGGCGCTGAGGAAGGGCGTCAGCTCGACCACCACCTCGTTCTGGCCGGTGACCAGAACGTGGAGGAGGAGATGATCGGTGAGCGCCGCTTCGACCTCGAGATCGAAGCCGCCGTCCTGGTCCGCGGTCGCCGACGGGGTCGAGATCAGGCGCGAGAGGTTCTCGATGAAGATCAGGGCGCCGGCCGGCACCGCGCCGGGGCGGCCCAGGACCCGGGACATGCCGTCCCCGTCCGGCTCGAAGAGGTGGATCCGGGTGAGGTCGAAGCTCTCGCTCGAAGTGGTCTCCAGGGTCGTGAAGGTGGTGGTGAGGGCGCCGGTCAGCCGGTAGCCCTGGAGGTCGCGCACCGCGGTGTTGACCCGGAGCTCGTAAACGATGCCCGGGCGCAGGGTCGCCAGGGGCTTGAGCCGCACCAGGGCGCCCTGGACCTCCTGGGTCACGGGGACCGCGTCGAGGCCGTCGTAGAGGAGGACGCCGGAGGTGGTGCTGGTCGGGTCGACGGACTCGGTGAAGCGGACGGTGGGCTCGATTCCGGGGGTCACGTCGACCGCGCCGTCGGCCGGGTTGACCTCCACGACCTCGGGGCCGGTGACCTGGAGGAAGAGGTCGAGGTCGACCCGCTCATCCGCCGCGGAGACCGTGGCGGCGCCCGTGCCCTCGTTCCCCGCCACCGGGTCCCGGGCCAGGACGCTCAGGTCGTCGACCGGCACCGGCAGCACGTAGCTCCCGCCCCCGGCGGAGACCTGCACCCAGGGCACCGTGTCGGCGGCCGTCGCCGCGCTCACCAGGGCGCCGGAGAAGGCCAGCCCGTCGAGACCGAAGACTGTGCCGCGAAGATAGCCCACCGCCGAGGTCCACCGGGCGAAGAGATAGCTGCCGCCCTCGAGAACTCCCGGCCAGGGCAGGTCCTGGGGATCGATGGCTGCGGTGGTCCAGCCGGAGGCGGTGGCTGCGAGCGCCGCGACCGGTCGGTAGACCGAACCTGCCGAGCCGGAATCGACCACCTCGAAGAGCACTCCGGTCTCACCGGCGCCAGGCGCGGCGCCGAGCTCCAAGGTGAGCGCCGCCGGCGCCGCGAGCGTGCGGCTCGAGAGGTCGAGCTCCAAGAGACCGAGGAACTCGGTGCCCGCCGGTACGGGGATCGGAAGGTCGGCTTCCGCCCCGCGCTCGAGGAGGACGGCGGTGGGCTCGGTCACGGCGCCGGCCGGCAGGTCGACGCGGTCGCCTTCGGGCGTCGAAACGGTGCCCCCTGCCGGCCCGAGGACGTTGCCCTGAACGGTCTCGCCGGCGTACGGGCGCACCGTGACGTCCTCGGCCCCCATCTCGAGGGGCAGGTCCCGGGCCAGAGGTGAGGGCCGGAGCCCGAAGAGCGAGCGGGGCGCGCCGTCCGTGGCGTGGTAGAGGACGAGGTCGGCCTCGTAGGGCACCTCCTGACGAACCGTGCCGTCGAGGAGGGTGAGCTCCTCCCGGACCGCGACGGTGAGCGGCAGGCCGCTCGGAGCCTCGGCCGCCAGGGTGTAGCTCACGGTGGCCGCCGCGCGTTGCGACGGCAGGACCGTCGCCGGATCGAAGGAGATCGCCGCCGCCGTGACCTCGTCGCCCGCCGGCGCCGGCGACGAGCCGAGCACCGTTCCGGCCGCCGGCGCCGGCGGCGCCAGCGAGCCGGTGTCGGCTTCCACCGCCGCGTAGGCGCC
>CAZIIB010000565.1:0-3195 GCA_964539125.1 uncultured Thermoanaerobaculia bacterium
ACCCCCCCGACATACGATGACCGTGGCCGCCGCTTCCAGACGACGTTGGCGAACCTCGGCGACGCCCGGGCTCGCCGAGCGGCTGCTTCAGGCCGCCGCAGAGCCGTTCTCTACACCTTGCTCGGCCGGCGAAGGCCCTGTCGGACACCCGAGGTGGACTCGGACACGTCCCCGACAGGCTCTCCTCTGTTGATCTCCCATCGGCGCAAATTCTTCTCTTGCAGAGTTTAGCTAAGGAGAGCGGACTGGCACGGTGATTGCGGGCCGAGAGTCGAACGTAGCGAGAGGAGATGTAGCTCAAACCTTTTGTTGAGGAACTAGATCAACTTCATTCGTCATCGAGGAGGACGCTGAGGGACAACCGACCTGAGGAGACATCATGCCAAACGTCGACGCAAGCAAGATACAGTTCGCGATCGCCTTCTGTCTCGTCGTCGCCTACTCGTGGTCCAGGTACAACACTCCGGCCACCTCCCGCTCCGAGACGACCTGGAGCAAGTTCCTGCTCGGCAGGGTGGCGTACGTCGCCATCATCCTCGGGACCTTCGCTTTCCTGCTGACGAGTCCCGGCCTGGCCACCGCCTTGATCGAGAAGTCCCTGGGGGCAGACGGCTCCGGATGGGACCTCCAGGGCCTCAGCGGCAAGCTGTCCCTGCCGTTGATCGTGGCCCTCGCCCTGACCGTCTTCCTCTCCGAGGTGCCGATCTTCTCGCGCCTCGATCGCGCTGTGCGCAGCTACTTCCACCGGATCGCGGCCATCCCCAGGGAGCGCCGCTTGCGCATCGCGTTGCTCCAGCGCTCCAAGCTGGCGGTGTCCGAGAACGTCCGCGCCGAGGCGGTGAAGTGGTTCAAGGCACAGGACCTGCGGGAAGAGGACCTGGTCCTCGACGCCCCCGACGCCTCTCCCGAGTCCCTGTGGAGCCGCCTCACGGTCCACGCCGTGTGCCTGGACCACCTCTCCAGGAGCCCCAAGTATGCCGCCCAACTGATCGAGTCCGATCAGTACCAAGAGTTCAGGCGCTCCTACGACCACCTGGCGGGGAAGGCGAAGCACGCCTTGCCGCTGCTCCGGGGGGATACGGGGGAGAAGGCGGTCCGTCTTCTGCGGCAGGAGTTCGTCGAGCAGGCCGAGGGCCTCCTGTCGCAGCTCTACGACTTCACCAGCCGTCTCATCCTGAAGTGCGAGCGGACGGAGCGGCAACGGGAGACCTGTATGGCGTCCCTCGGCCTGGCTCCGCAGAGACGGGAGCGCGTCGTGCCCGTCCACGAGTTCCTCTGGCTCTTCGTTCTGCTCACCATCTTCCTGAGCGTCTCGATCGGAAGCCTGGGCGGTCAGTTGCAGATCACCAAGATCCTGGCCATCGTCCTCACCCAGCTCGCGGCGGTCGCCATCGCACTCTCGGTCCATCCCGTGGACCGGTCTCCCGCGACGACGAATGTGCCGCCCATCGGCCGCTACCTGCTCGCCGGAGGGCTGGCGTTCACCGCGTGGGCGGCCTTGATGGGCACCCTCGCGGTCGTGGAGGGGGGCGAGGTTGCCGAGCTCCTCACGACGGGCAAGAGCACCCGGTTGGGCGAGCTCTTCGCACCGGGCGGCAGGTGGCCCTGGAGTCTCCTGGTGGTGGCGGTGGCCGTCATCCTGTGCGCTCTCACCGACGACTGGTTCGAGGAGCGGATCGTGGGCTTCCGGAGTCGCTTCGACCTGGCAGGCTGGGCCAATCCCCTGGACGGCGCCATCCTGGCCGTGGGGATGGCCGCGGTGGCCTCCTTGGTGGTCCAGCCCCTTATCCCGGGAGCACGACCCGCCTGGCAGCTCGCGCTGACCACGGGTGGCATCGGGCTCCTCCTGGGCTCCCTGGTACCGATCGCCTACCGCAGGCGGTCCTCGGCGTCGCAAGACGATGAGGAAGCCTTGGCACCCAGAGCGCCATTCGCCGCCGCTCTGTCGGCTCCGTCAGGGAACCGCTGAAGGCGCCTTCGAGAGGGGCCTCGGCTCACCCCGTCGTTCCGACGGTGGGCGCCGAGGCCCCGCCCTCGATCACTCCGGGCTCCGGACGGTCAGCACCGGACAGGGGGCGTGCTGGACCACCCGCCTGGCGACGCTGCCCAGGAAGATCCGGCCCAGGGCCGAGAGGCCGTGGGTGCCCATGGCGATCAGGTCCACGCCGAGCTCGGCCGCGCGGTTGACGATCACCTCCGCCGGGTCGCCTTCGGCCACCTCGGTCTCCACCGTCACGCCGGCGCCGCCCAGCTCGCGGGCCAGCGCCTCGAGCTCACTCCCGAAGCTCCGGAACGCCCGGTCCCGGAAGCTCCCCGAGAGAGCGGTCAGGCCCTCGGCCCGGTGCACCTGGTACTCCGGGGGGAGATGGAAGACGTAGAGGAGGTGGAGGCTGGCGCCCTCCCCGAGCCGGAACACCCGGAGCGCGGCCTCCCGGGCGAGCCGGGCGTCCTCGGAGAAGTCGGTGGGCAGAAGCACCTGGCGCACCGGGCGTGCGGCCGTGCCGTCGGTGGCGTGCACCGCCAGCACCGGCTCTTCGGCCTGGTGGACCACCCGCTCGGCGGTGGAACCGAGCAGGAGGTGGCGGAAGCCGCCGAGGCCGCGGGTGGCCACGACGACGAGATCGGCCTCGAGGTCCTCCGCCGCCCGCCGGATGACCTGGGACGGTTGACCGAAGTCGGCGACGTAGTCGGTGGGCACTCCCGAGGCGGTGAGGTCGTGGGCCCATTCCTCGAGGCGTTCACGGGAGTACTTCGTCACCGCCTCGGTGAGGTCGAACGGCGGCTCCGTGCCCGCGAGCCCCGGCTCGACCGGGTACACGGCGTGGACCAGGTGAAGCCGTGCGCCGTGCGCCCGGGCGACGTCTCGGGCCCACGCCACGCCGCACTCGGCGGCTGTCGAGAAGTCAGTGGCCGCCACCACGTGGCGGAGGGGTTTCGTCCCCAGGCTCGCTCCCGCGTTCATGGCGAATCCTCCGTTCAGTCGGCGGAGCGGGCCGGTCGGCGGCACCGCGCCAGATCAGATTAGACCGGCCTCCACGGCCCCGCGCCATACGCTGCCGGGCGGCGCCGGCCCGCCTTCCCGGGCGGGGGAGCCACCACCCTGGTGAGACGGTGATCCAGGGCACGGTCAGCCGGGACCGCTAGCCTGGACTATTCATGATCCGGCTACTGCGAGGCGCAATTGCACGCAATCTC
>CAZIIB010000566.1:0-3193 GCA_964539125.1 uncultured Thermoanaerobaculia bacterium
ACGTTGACCGGGGCCTCTTCGCCCGCCACCACCTCCGCGCCGACCTCGAGGCCGCGCGGCCAGAGGATGTAGCGCTTCTCCCCGTCGGCGTAGTGGAGCAGGGCGATGCGGGCCGACCGGTTCGGGTCGTACTCGACCGAGGCGACCTTGGCCGGGACCTCCCGCTTGTCGCGCTTGAAGTCGATCTTGCGGTAGCGCCGCTTGTGACCGCCGCCGCGGAACCAGATCGTCTGCTCGCCCTGGTTGTTGCGGCCGCCGCTCCCGGGCTTGCCTTGCGTGAGCGGCTTGTGCGGCTCACTGCGGGTGATCTCCTCGAAGCCCGAGTAGGTCTGGCCGCGGCTGGCGGGGTTCGTCGGCTTGATCTGCTTGATCGCCATTCGTCAAATCCTCGATGCTCTTGTCTAGACGCCTTCGAAGAACTCGATGGGCTTCTCCCCATCGGCGAGGCGGACGTACGCCTTCTTCCAGTCCGGGCGGCGGCCGACGGCGCGCCCTTGGCGCCGGGTCTTGCCGTGCTGGCTGGCGACCCGCACCTCGGCCACCTTGCGTTTGAACTGCGCCTCGATCGCGCGCTTGATCTGGATCTTGTTGGCGCTCCTTGCGACCTCGAAGGCGACGATGTTCTTCTCGTCCCGGAGGTCGGTGGACTTCTCGGTGATCAGCGGGCGGCGGATGACGTCTTGGAGCCTCATCGCGCGAGCACCTCCACCAGTCGGTTGAGCGCCTGCTCGGAGAACACCACGAACGGCCGGTCGACCACGTCGTAGACGTTGACGCCCAAGGCGTCGACGGTCTTGAGCGCCGGGTTGTTGCGCGCCGAGAGCGCCAGGTTCTGGTTGTCGCGGCGGTCGACGAGCAGTGCCTTGCCGTCGATCCCGAGCTCGCCCAGGTGGCCGGCGAGCTGCCGGGTCTTGGGGCTCTCGAGGTCGAGGTTGTCGAGCACCACGAGCCGCTCCTCCGCGAGCTTGCGGGAGAGGGCGGACTTGAGCGCGTTCTTCTTCTCGCGCGCCGTCATGCCTTTCTCGTAGCTCCGCGGTTGCGGGCCGTGGACCGTGCCGCCGCTGCGCCACAACGGGCTGCTGGTCGAGCCCGCCCGCGCCCGGCCGGTGCCCTTCTGACGCCAGGGCTTCTTGCCGCCGCCGCGCACGTCTTTGCGGTTCTTCGCCTTGTGGGTCCCGCGGCGAGCCGCAGCGCGCACCGCCTCCACCGCCAGGTGGATCAGGTGCTCGTTGTACGGGTAGCCGAAGACGGACTCGGGCAGGTCGAGCTCGCCCACCGTCTCGTTCGCCAGGTTCTTGACCGTGACCTTCATCGTCCGCCCCTCTTCGCGCGCCGAATGCCCAGCAGGCCGTTCTTGGCCCCGGGTACGGCACCCTTCAGGTAGAGGAGGTTGTTCTCCTCGTCGACCTTGACCACCTGCAGGTTCTTTACCGTCACCCGCTTGCCGCCGGTCTGGCCGGGGAGTCGGGTGCCCGGGTACACGCGCGAAGGGAAGGCCGACTGCCCGATCGAGCCGGGAGCGCGGTGGAACATGGAGCCGTGACTCGCCTTGCCGCCACCGAAGCCGTGGCGCTTGATCACGCCCTGGAAGCCCTTGCCCTTGCTGCTGGCCGTCACGTCGACGTAGTCGTTCTCGCCGAAGATCGAACACTTGACCTGCTCGCCGGCCGCCACCTCGTCGTCCTCGGCCAGGGGAAACTCCACGAGCCGGGCGGTCGGCGCGACGCCGGCCTTGGCGAAGTGCCCGGCCAGGGGCTGCGGCACCCGGCTCGGCGGGCGCTCCTCCACCAGGCCGAGCTGGACGCCGCGGTAGCCGTCGGTCTCCGGAGTCTTGACCTGGACCACCAGGCAGGGGCCGGCCTGGACCACGGTCACCGGCACCGCGGTCCCGTCCTCCATGTAGATCTGGGTCATGCCCAGCTTTTTGCCCAGGATGCCTTGCATCGGCGTACCTCTCCTCGTCGTCGTGCTACTTGCCGAAGGCCTTGATCTCCACGTCCACGCCGGCCGGGAGCTCGAGCTTCATCAGGGCGTCGACGGTCTGCGCCGTCGGCTCGAAGATGTCCAGAAGCCGTTTGTGGGTGCGGATCTCGAACTGCTCGCGCGACTTCTTGTCGACGTGAGGCGAGCGGTTGACCGTGTACTTCGAGATGTGCGTGGGCAGCGGAATCGGCCCCACGACCCGCGCCCCGGTCCGACGCGCCGTGTCCACGATCTCGTGGGTCGACGTGTCCAGGATCCGGTAGTCGTAGGCCTTCAGGCGAATGCGGATCTTTTCGTTCATCATGGCTATCTTCCCTGGCGGCGTCCCCCGCCCAGATCCTTCGACTGCGCCGCTTCGCAGCTGCGCTCAGGATGGTCGAGCGACGATGCCGGCGGCCGCACTCGACCACGTCCGTGACGGTGCCCGCGCCGACGGTGCGGCCGCCCTCGCGGATGGCGAAGCGCACGCCCTTCTCCATGGCGATCGGCGCGATCAGCTCCACCCGCAGGTTCACGTTGTCGCCCGGCATCACCATCTCCGTACCCTCCGGCAGGTGCGCCACTCCCGTCACGTCCGTCGTCCGGAAGTAGAACTGCGGACGGTAGCCGTCGAAAAACGGCGTGTGCCGCCCACCCTCTTCCTTCGTCAGGATGTAGACCTCGCCCCGGAACTTCGTGTGCGGCGTGATCGAGCCCGGCTTCGCCAGCACCTGACCCCGCTCCACCTCGTCCTTCTTCGTCCCCCGAAGCAGCACCCCGATGTTGTCCCCCGCCTGACCCTGGTCCAGGAGCTTGCGGAACATCTCCACCCCCGTGACCACCGTCTTCGTCGTCGGACGGATCCCGATGATCTCCACCTCGTCGCCCACCTTCACGATCCCCCGCTCCACACGACCCGTCACCACCGTCCCGCGACCCGAGATCGAGAAGATGTCCTCGATCGGCATCAGGAACGGCATGTCCACCGGCCGCTCCGGCAGCGGAATGTACTCGTCCACCGCCGCCATCAGCTCGAGGATCTTCTCGCTCCACGCGTCGTCCGTGTCCCCCGACTCCAACGCCTTCAGCGCCGAGCCCCGGATCACCGGAATGTCGTCCCCGGGAAACTCGTACGACGACAGCAGCTCGCGAATCTCCAGCTCCACCAGGTCCAGCAGCTCCTCGTCGTCCACCATGTCGCACTTGTTCATGAACACCACCATCGCCGGCA
>CAZIIB010000567.1:0-3190 GCA_964539125.1 uncultured Thermoanaerobaculia bacterium
AGCATGGGCAGAAGGCACGCCGGGATCAGGAGCAGCTCGGACAGATAGGCTGTCAGCCCGGTCCGGATGAAGACCCGAGACAGGAAGACGAGCAGCGTGGAGAAGACGACCCCGGGCAGAAGATGGAATCCGAGGATCCCGAGGGGAGTCAGACTCCCAGGCGGCTGACAGGTGTCGTCGAGCGCTGGCATCTCGGGGGGTGGCTGGAAGGGCAGAGCGCCGTGGCGGAAGCCATGCGGCCGGCCTCCGCCCCGCGCTTGGCGGCTCCATGGATCCTCGGCGATAGAGTACCCCCTGCACCGCCGCCTACCGCGGAGACCCGCCATGTCCTTCGTCCTCACCACCCCCCGCCTCGTGCTGCGCGAGATGACCCGCGACGACCTCCCCTTCCTCGCGGCCATGCTCGGCCACCCCGAGGTGATGCGCTTCTACCCCGACTCGGTCCGCCAGGCCGGGGCCGAGCCCTGGCTGGAGCGCCAACGCGCCCGCTACGAGCGCGACGGGCACGGCCTCTGGCTGGTCGAGGACCGCGCCACGGGAGAGCCGGTGGGCCAGGCGGGCATGGTGCTCCACGAGGTGGAGGGCCAGCCCCTGCCCGAGATCGGCTACCTGATCCACCGCCCGTTCTGGCGGCGGGGCTACGCCTCGGAGGCGGCGGCCGGGGTGCGGGACCAGGCCTTCGAGGAGCGCGGCCTGGAGGCCGTCTACTCCCTGATTCGACCGGAGAACGTGCCGTCCCAGGGAGTGGCCCGGAAGATCGGCATGCGGCGCCTCGGCGAGGTCACCTTCTTCGGCCTGCGCCACCTGCACTTCGGCGTGACGAAGGCCGAGCTCGCCCGATCCACCGGCACCTAGGAATCCCACTCACGAGTCCGGAGGCTACGAGACGCGCTCTGCACCCACCCGGCGCCCGCGCCAGAGCGCCATCCCCGCGAGCGCCGCGAGGACGAAGAGCACCGCGGCGTACGCGAAGCTCGGCAGGGGCGAGTCGGCGATCCGCGGGAAGAGCCGCGAGCGCAGGAAGGTCGCGTAGTTGCTGGCGTCGTGGAGGTAGACCATCAGGAGGACGCTGCCCCGCGAGCGAAGGAAGAACCAGGTCATGACGACCGACAGCGCGAGGCAGCCGTAGAGGAAGAGCAGGTGCGCGCCCGCGGTCTCGAGCCTCCCCTCCGCGGCGTACAGCGGCACGTGCCAGACGTACCAGACGAGCCCGACGACGAGCGAGGCGCCCAGCGGCGAGAGGCGGCGCAGGAGCTCGGGGAGCAGCACGCCGCGCCAGCCGATCTCCTCGCCGAGAGGCCCGTCGACGAAGGCCATGACGAAGAAGATCAGGACGAGCTTGACCGGCGCGAAGGCCGCCGGATCGAAGCGCAGCACGCCGGCCGGCCAGGCGACCAGGACCACCCCGGCGTTGACCAGGAGCCCGAACCAGCCCGCCACGTAGAGCCATCCCGGGAGGCGCCAGCGGACCAGGCTCCTCCCGAGGTCGGCGACGGCGGCGCGCCCGCGGCAGAGCGCCAGCGCCAGCACTCCGGCGAGGGCGGGGCCGAAGTTCGAGAGCAGGAGCCAGACGATCGAGCCGGCGACCGACTTGCGGGCGAAGCCGGCCTGCTCCATGGAGAACGGCACGAGCCCCGAGCGCGAGAGCTCGGCAACGACCCAGTAGAGGACGGCGAAGCCCAGGGCGAGGGCGGTGAAGACGACGGCCGTGCGGAGCGCCGGATCTCGACGAGCGGGCATACCGTCCCGTACGCCGAGGCGGGGGGGATCTTACGGCGTCTCGGGCCGTTCCCTGCTCGCGCCTCGACGGCTTGAGCAGGAGGTCAGAGGACGGCGGTGCCCAGGCGGCGACCGGCGGCTGCTCCAACCTGCGGTTACAGGAAGCTGCGCAGAGACTCACCCCCGCCCGCCTGCGCGACGGGCCGGCTCCCACTCCCTCCCCTCGGTGCCGGTCACCGCCGGAAGGCGTAGCTGACCTTGAAGAAGGCCTGGCGCTCGGCGGGCTCGAGCTGGCCGGCGGAGTCGAGGGTGCGCGAGTCGGCATAGCCGACGTAGAGGACGGTCTGCCAGTTGAGCTTGTAGGCGAAGACGGCCGAGCCCGCGAAGTCGCGGTCCCGCGCCTTGACCGGGAAGGTCCAGAGCTCGGGGCGCCGCTTGCTCGAGGTCTCCTGGCCGATCACGCGGATCCACGAGCGCGCGTCGAAGTTCCAGGTCAGCTTCACCCGGGCCACGTCGGCGGTGACCAGCCGCCCGGAGAGGCCGGAGGCGGTGGTCACGTCGAGGGCGCGCCGGGTGTAGAGGGGCGAGACCTGGAGGTGGCGCCCCGAGTTGATCGTGGCCGCGAAGGTCAGCGTGGTCCCGGTGCCCAGCCGGTCGTTGGCGAAGTCGATCTCGTCGCCGAACACGCCGTCGATCTCCACGTACGCCAGGTAGCGGCCCGGGTAGAACGCGATCGTCGGCCTCACCTGGCGGCGCCGGAAGACCCGCGTGACGGCGCGCATGTCCTCCTGGGCGAGCTCGACGTGGATCTGCGAGTTCCAGAAGGCGTCCATGGAGAAGCCCGGAACGACCTGGCGCGCCAGCAGCTTGCCGTCGGCGTCCTCGGAGTAGTAGCCGTAGGTGAAGAGCCGCAGCCGGCGCACCGCCCCGGAGGTCGGGTGCCAGGTGCGGCCAACCTCCTCGTAGCCCGCGCGATAGCCCACCTGGGGTACGAAACCGTCGTCGGCCCGGAACTCCTTCGAGACGTCCTCCACCTTGACGAAGTTGTCCCACCGGACGTTGGAGTGACTCCAGGAGAGCTTGCCGGCGTGGCCCGCCAGGCTGCGACCGTCCCACTCCGCGGCGAGCTCGGGCCGGTTCGGCGTTTCCGTGTCGCTCCACAGGAGCTGACCCTTGATCGCGTCGCTCGGCTTCGGCCGCCACTCGAAGTCCGGTCCGACGACCCGGTTGTGGCCTCCGCCGTCGATCTCACGCCCCGCGTAGAGAAAGCTCACGAACGAGCGGCCGACCTCGCGGCGCAGCCGGCCGATCGCCACTGTCGAGGAGAAGTCCTGGGGCGCCAGCCTGGAGGAGTTCGAGCCCGGAAGCACGACCAGGCCGCCGCCCTGGTCCTGGCCCACCAGGAAGGTGTACTTCGTGCGCTCGCTGCCGCCGGTCGCCCGCGCCCCCCACTTGGGGTCGGTGAAGGTGC
>CAZIIB010000568.1:0-3186 GCA_964539125.1 uncultured Thermoanaerobaculia bacterium
ACACGACTGCTCCGAATGCGGCGCCAAGTTCTACGATCTGGGCAAGCCGGACCCGTCGTGTCCCCGGTGTGGCACCCCGGTGAGCGACGAGGCGGAGGAGCCCAAGGCCAAGAGCCGACGCAAGCGCAAGCCGGCTCCCGCTCCCCAGAAGGTCGCCGCGCCCGCGAGTGAAGAAGGCGATTCGTTCGAGGGCGCCAGTGGGGACGACGACGACGAGGACTTCGAGGGGCTCGACGAGGACCTCGACGACGACGACATCGAGGGAATCGAGGACGAGGACGAAGAGGACTTCGACGACGACGACCTGGACGACTAGCCTGCAGATCCGCGGAGCGGCCGTCCCTTTCGCCCTCGGCCTGGGGGCCAACCTGGGGGACCGAGAGGCCACGTTGGCGGCGGCCCTCGCCCGGTTGGGCGACGCGCTCGGTCCTCTCGACATCGCCCCCCTCTACCGGACGCCCCCCCTCTCTCCCACCCCTCAGCCCGAGTACCTCAACACCGCAGCCCTGGGCGCCACCCGGCGCCCCCCCGACGAGGTCCTGGCGATCGCCAAGGCCCTGGAGCTGGCCGCCGGCCGCCGTCGCGGACCCCGCCTGGGCCCGCGGCCCCTCGACGTCGATCTCCTGGTCTACGGCGGCCTCACGTCGGACGCTCCCGAGCTCACCCTCCCGCATCCGGGCCTCGCCCACCGGCGCTTCGCTCTCGCGCCGCTGGCCGACGTCGCGCCCGAGCTCCCGGTGCCGCCCGAAGGCCGGACGGTGGCGGAGCTGCTCGCCGAGCTCGACGATCCGAGCCCGGTCGAGCGCATCGGCTGGCGGTTGCGGGGCACTCCCGGCTGAACCGGCCGGGCTACTCGATCGGCTCGATCTCGATCTTGTGATCCACCGGGTGGGGCTCGAGGCTCTCGCCCTCGGAGCGGGCGATGAAGCTCGCCGCCGTCAGGTCGCCGGTCACGTTGACCGCGGTACGCAGCATGTCGAGGATCCGGTCGACGCCCAGGATCAGGGCGATGCCGGCCGCCGCCTCGGCCCCCCCGATCCCCACCGACTGGAGGACCAGGATCAGGATGATGATCCCCGCGCTCGGTACGCCAGCCGCGCCGATGCTGGCCAGCGTGGCGGTCAGAACGATCGTGAGCTGCGCCCCGAGGCCCATGGGCAAGGCGTAGATCTGGGCGATGAACATCGCCGCCACCGCCTGGTACAGGGCGGTACCGTCCATGTTGACGGTCGCCCCGAGGGGCAGAACGAACGAGGCCATCTGGTTCGAGATCCCCAGGTCCTCCTCCGCCGTCTCCATGGTCACCGGCAGGGTGGCGTTCGAGCTCGAGGTGGAGAACGCGACGAGGGGCGCCTCGACGATCCGCTTGAAGAAGGTGGACGGCTTCATCTTCACGAGGAAGCGCACGATCAGCGCGTAGGTGCCCAAGGTGTGGAGCAGCAGCCCGGCGACCACCGTCAGGGCGTAGAACAGCAACGAGCGCAACAGGTCCAACCCGAAGCGGGAGACCACCGCCGCGATCAGGACGAACACGGCGTACGGTGCGAGCTTCATGATCCAGTCGATCAGCACCATGACCGCATCGTTGACCCCTTCGGCCACCCGCAGCACCGCGTTGCGGCGCTCGTCGGAGACCTGGGTGATGGCGGCGCCGAACAGGATCGTGAAGACGATGAGCGGCAGCAGGTCCATGTTCGCGGCGGACTGCACCGGGTTGCGCGGGATCATGTCGAGGAACACGTCCTCGATCGACGGCCGTTTCGCCGCCAGGGCCATCTTCTCTCCGGCCTCGCCGGCGAAGTTGGCCGAGAGACGGTCCCGCGTCCCGGGGTCGATCCGCGAGCCGGGCCGTACCAGGTTCGACAGGGCCAGGCCGATCAGCACGGCGATGGCCGTGGTGGCCATGTAGTAGACGATCGTCTTGCCGCCGATCCGGCCGAGCTTGCGCAGGTCGCCGAGCGACGCCGTGCCGATCAGCAGGCTCGCGACCACCAGCGGCACGACCACCATCGTGATCAGCCGGATGAAGGCGGTGCCGATGGGCTCGAGAGCGACCAGGGTGTGGGCGAGCCAGCCGATCCCCAGGAGGTTCGCCGCCAGACCGAGACCGACGCCGAGGACGAGGCCGATCAGGATCTTGGTGTGCAGCGGCATGGCTTATCGACTCGCTTGCTCGAGGAGCTCCCGGGCCTGCCGCCGGGCGCTCGCCTCCTCGATCGGGTTCTCGGGATTCGGCGGCCGGTCGAGGAGGGCCTGGAGCTCGGCCACCGCCTCGGCCCGGCGCTCCGGGTGGAACTGCAGGATCGCGTCGGCGAGATAGACGTGGTTCAACGGCTCCTCGGGCGCCATCCTCACCGCGAGGCGGAGCTCCTCGACGGCCTTGTCCCGGTCGACCCAGCCGGTGAAGAAGGGGATCCGCGGGGCCAGGGTGTGCAGCCGCCCCAGGATCCGATGCGGCGCGGCGCCGTCCACCGTCCCGTTCAGGGCGATGGCGGTCAGTGCGTAGTCGCGCACCTTGCCGGCCACTCCCTGGCGGGCCGCCGCCCAGCGCCCGAAGGCGTCGCCCCACAGGCCCCAGTGGGCGGCCGCCAGGCTGTAGAGGCGCGCCGCCTCGGGAACGTCGGCCAGGCGCCGGGCCCGCTCGGCGGGATCGAGGTCGTCGAGGGCGGCGCGCCCGCCGGCCCGTGAGGCGAGGCGGTCGAGGGCGGCTTCCGCCGCCTGACGCCCCTGGTCGAAGACCTTCTGGCGCTCGTCGTTTCCCCGGGCCACGAACTCGCCCTCGAAGTAGAGGGAGCGCAGCAGCTTCCAACGCGCCTCGAGGTCGTCCGGCGCGGCCTCGATCGCCTTGCGGTAGGCGGCGATCGCCTGGCCCACGGGACCGGGAGCGGCATGGCCCGGATCGTCGGCCGGCGCCCCCTCGGCCCGGCGGGCCCACGCCTGGTCCCCCGCCGCGATCCACCCGGCCGCCCCCTCCTGGGCACAGACCGGCCCGGCGAGGAGGGCGCAGGTCAGGATGGCGGCGGCGAAACGCATGGGCAAGAGGAGGAAAAGCCCGAGATTTATAGCACACGGGCCGGAGTCCGACCCAGGAGGGCCGGGGGCTCCCGTGGAAGGACGTCGAGGACCGCGCTAAACGATACTCTCCGGAGTCCGATCGGGCCCTGCGCGGTCCGAGCCGAAGCGCGA
>CAZIIB010000569.1:0-3172 GCA_964539125.1 uncultured Thermoanaerobaculia bacterium
CGGCATCCGGGCCAACCTGATCCGCAGCGTGGACGAGCCGGCCGGCATACTCCACTTCGAGCTTGCGGTAGTACTCCAGCAGCCTCTTCGGATCATGCCCGACCTCTTCGGAGATCTCGTGTCGCACCCTGCGAATCTCCTCGAGGCCGGGGTCCCCCTTCGTCTTGCTCATGCCTCGTCTCCCATCAGCTCGAGCGGCGTCACAAGCGACGGCACGTGGATGCCGAGAATGGCGTTGATCCGCCGAATGTGCCCGAACTTGTTCGCATTGGCCAGGTGAGTACAGTTCCACGTGACCAGGAAGTCGCACTTGTGGTAGGACGCCAGCGCCAGGTGGAGAGCGTCGCCCAGGGGATCTTGCGGCATCACGTGATGCGTGACGTACGCCTCGGAGATCTCTATCACGGGTGGGTCGACCGCCAGAAGCTGTAAGCCACCCAGGAGCTCCAGGCAGTCCTCCTTAGCAGCGAACCGCCCCCGCTTCAGCTCGTTCAAGACGGCTACGCTGGTCGCAAGCTCGCAGCGCTTCGCGGCCGTCGTCCACCACCGGCGCGTCCACTGACGACGAGCCGCCATTTCCGGCTCCCTTCGCTTCTCGAAGTAGAAGCTGGGAATGGAGGTCTCGACGTACACCCGTGGTTTGATCGCGCGATCCACGGACGTCATTGTAGCCGCTAGAGGTCCCCGCCGGCAGCGGCCGCCCCTGGGCCGTCATCCGCCAGGGCGACCCAGTGGCCGAAGGCGGCGAAGCCCTGGTCCTAACCCTGGAGTCCCCCGGCGCCGACCTCGCTAGAGCCGTAGGCGGCGCCCTCCTCCGCCGCGCCGCTTGACCACCAGCCCAACCAAGCCCGGCTGGCGGCGGTCCCACCCCGCTCCGGCCGGCAATTTCTCACCGAGAAGAGGCCACCATGTGGTTCCGTCGGAGGTCGAGGAGGTCCTCCTGTCCCGTCCGTACTGTCGCCGAGTCGAACGCGGCCGCGTCAGCGTCCCGGGCGAGGATCTCTATGTTGCCTACGGCCGGACTTTCTCGGGGCGCTACGTGGTTGTCTTCTTCGTCCTCAAACGCCCGGGTTGGGCGCTCCCCAGTTCAGCCCGGGACATGAGCGCCGGGGAGCGCAGATACTATGAGCAAGCGAAAAAGAGCGGATCCCCTACCGGATGAGTTCTCCGGATACGACGAGGCCGCCGAGTTTTGGGGCGACCACGACACGATGAACTACCCGAACGCGTTGACGGCGGAGGGCGAGATCTTGGAAGCAGAGCAGCTACGGCGCCACTATGAGGTGGAAGTGGCGCCCGATCTCGCGGAGGAGTTGCGTCGCCGAGCCCTCCAGCAAGGCGTACCTGTCCAGGAGCTGGTGAGCGATCTTCTCCGCAGGCAGCTCGCTCTGGCGTCCTGAGCGAGTCAGGGTTGTCGGAATGGCAAGCGAGGCCTTCGGCAACGATCCGTACCGCCTCGTCGCCCACTGAGAAGAACACCAGAAGCGGCACCCGGAGCCAATCCTCCACGCTCCGGAGTCGCACTCCGCCTGAGCGGGCACTACCGAGGCCCTCCCGGCGGCCATATCCGGGAAGCCGCACACTCCGCCGGCCCTTGCCGTAGCTCTTGGGGGCGGATCTCTCCGCGAGTGGGTGCGGGAGGCGCCCCCTCGCCCGCCGCCACCTCGGGTCGAGTCTGGTGTCTTTGGCAGCACCGCCAAGCACAAGCATCACGATCTATCATCAACCCATCATGCGGACGACGTCGATCTCCCCAACCACCTCCTCGAGGCCGTCAAGAAGCTCGCTGCCGAACGGCATCTGCCACTGAGCCGGTTACTCGAAGAGAGCCTCCGGGCCTATCTCAGCGAGGAGCGCCTTCGGCGGCGCGAGGAACCCGCGCCTCTCCCGGTCCTCACGGAGCCGGCTCCCTTGCCGGGAGTCGATCTGGATGACACGAGCCGGCTCTGGGAGCTGGGGTGATCCTCTTCAAGCAGTGGGGCGGCGTCCGCAAGGGCCGCCACGGCCGCCGGCTCGACGGCAGGACCTGGGACGAGCTCCCGCTCGCGTCTTGACGCCCGGGCCCTCGCTAGCCAACGGAAAGAAGGTCGCGGATCTCGTCCAGGATGAGCGGTAGGACCTCAGGGATCGCAGAGCCGGGACGGCCACCCTCAGTACGCCGGCTCGAAGCGCAAGGCCTTCACCACCGTTCCTTCGCGCACCTGCTCGTCGTAGGCCGTCTTGCGCCGCAGCCAGGTCTCGTACAGCCCCTTCCGGCGGCTGAAATCGACGCGGCTCTCGTCGTATTCGTCGAAGCGCGCGAGCTCGCCGGCCATCAAAGCGCGGTAGAAGTCCTCGCTCAAGACGCCGTACTTCTCCTCGTAGAGCGTCAGGCGCCGCTCCAGCACCTTCAATTCCAGGACCAGCTCGTAGAGCTTCATGTGAGTCCTCCTCGGGGAGCCTACGTTCGCCGGCGAGGCCCTCCTCCGAGCACCCTTCGCGCCCGGGGCAAGCCGCAGCAGACCACCTCCGGCGGAAGAGAACGTCTAACGGTCACGACTCAACCAGCCGAAGGCCGTCGATCCGAGAGAAGTGCTCCCGGTCGAGGGTCGCCAGGGGCAGATCGTGATTCAGGGCGGTGGCCGCGATCTGGAGATCGTGGGCGCCGATCACGTTGCCGCGCGTGGCGAGGTCGGCCCAGATGCGCGAGTGGACCCGCGCCACATCGAGGTCGAACGGCAGCACCGACACCGCCTCGAGGAGCGTCTCAACGTGGCGCAGGCGGCGCTCGCGGCGCATCGCGGTGTCGGCCCGGTGAACTCCGTGGAGGAGCTCCGAGGCGGTGATCGCCGCCACGGCGACCTGCTCGTCGCTCGCGCGGTCAAGCAGCGACTGCAAGCTCTCCCGCTCGCGCTCCATCGCGACGGCAACGCTCGTGTCGATCAGGAGCGCCACGGGCTCTCAGGAAGCGCAGGCTGGCTTCGGTGGATCTCCTCGAGGTCGCGCGCGAAGTCCTCGTCCGGTGGTCCGATCGTCTCCAGCATCTCCAGAAGCTGTTTGAGAGTCTTGGGCCGCTTCGCCGTGACGGGCTCCAGCCGCCCGACCTCCTCGCCGTTGCGAACGATGACGAAGGTGTCCCCCTGGTACCGCACGCGGTTGAGCAGCTCCGAGAAGCTCCGCCCCGCCCGAGTCG
>CAZIIB010000570.1:0-3166 GCA_964539125.1 uncultured Thermoanaerobaculia bacterium
CTGGTTCACCGATTCGGCGTTCGACGCCGTGGCCCTGGGCGACGGCGAGGAGGTGATGCCGGCCCTGGTCGACGCTCTCGAGCGGCGTGCCGACCTCGCCAAGGTTCCGGGCCTGGTCCTCGACCCCGGGGGCGAGCGCCGCCTCACCGGCCCGCCGCCGGCGCGCCGCGCGCTCGACGACCTGCCGCTGCCCGCCCGCCACCTGATTCGCCACTACGCGCCCCATTACTACATCAACTTCCGCAAGCCGCTGGCCCTGATGGAGACCGCCCGCGGCTGCCCCTTCAAGTGCAACTTCTGCTCGGTCTGGAAGTTCCACGAGAGCACGTTCCGCGAGAAGTCGCCCGAGCGGGTGGTCCGGGAGCTCGCCGCCATCGAGGCGCCCAACGTCTTCATCACCGACGACATCTTCTGGATGAACGTGCGCCGCGGCGAGGAGCTGGCGCGCCAGATCAAGGCGGCCGGCATCCGCAAGTACTTCACGGTCCAGACCCGCACCGACATCATCTGCCGCTTCCCCCACCTGATCGAGATGTGGAAGGAGTGCGGCGACCTGGCGATCTTCCTGGGGCTCGAAGCGGTCACCGACGAAGGTCTCGACTCGGTGAACAAGAAGAACAACTCGGCAAACAACCTGCGGGCGATCGAGATCCTGAAGGAGCTCGGCGTCGGCTTCACCTCGAACTTCATCGTCGATCCGGCCTGGGGCCGGGAGGACTTCGCCCAGCTGCGCGAGTGGATCGCCGAGAACGGCACGTACAACAGCGGCTTCTCGGTGCTCACGCCCCTGCCCGGCACCGATCTGTGGGACGACGCTCGGACCCGCGTGACCACCCACGACTGGGAGATGTACGACATCATCCACGCGGTCCTGCCCACGCGCCTGCCCCTCGAAGAGTTCTACGAGGAGTACGCGCGGCTCTGGCGCACGAGCCTCGAGGTCCGCTACCGCTACCGCGGGCGGGCTCGCACCTATCTGCAGCTCGGCGCCGCCCTCGCCACGGGCAAGGTGACCCTGGGCGCGGTCAAGAAGGGCATGCGCATCGCGAGCGTCTTCTCGAAGCCGGAGACCTTCCTAGAGGCCCACGAGCCGCGGGACGCCCCGCCGCCCGTCGCGGCCGCATCCTGAGAGCGCCGCCTTCTCCGCTCCGAAGGCATCGCAGCCCGTGGTGGGTACTTGCTGACGTGGTCGAGCCGGAAGTCACGGAGCTCCAGGGATCGGGCCCTGGCGGAGGTGGCCTCGCCCTGGTGCTCTCGGGCGGCGGCGCCCGGGCCGCCTATCAGGTGGGCCTTCTGCGCTCGCTCGCCCGCCGCCATCCGAACCTCCAGGTGCCGATCCTGGTGGGGGTCTCCGCGGGGGCGATCAACGCCGCCTGCCTGGCGGCTCATCCGGGGACCTTCCGAGAGTCGGTCGAGCACCTGAGCCGGCTCTGGCACGACCTGGAGGTCGAGACGGTCTTCCGGGTCGATGCCGGCTCCCTGCTCGCCAACATGGGCCGCTGGGCCCTGCGCCTGGTCTCGGGCGGCGGCCGCCTGGCGCCCCGGGTCCGCGGCCTGGTCGACACCTCCCCGCTCAAGACGTTCCTCGCGACGAGCCTCGAGGCGGCGGGCGACGGTGAGATCATCGGCATCTCCCGGGCCATCGACTCCGGCCAGCTCCGGAGCTTCGCCGTCATCACCAGCAACTTCGGCACCGGGCAGTCGGTGGTCTGGGTCGACGGCCGCCACGTCGAGGCATGGGAGCGGCCGGACCGGCGGAGCCGCGCGACCCGCATCACCGTCGACCACGTCATGGCGTCGGCTGCCCTACCGCTGTTCTTCCCGGCCGTCTGCCTGGAGGGCTCCTGGCACGGCGACGGTGGCATCCGCCTGACCGCTCCCCTGGCCCCGGCGATCCACCTGGGGGCGGACCGGATCCTCGCCATCTCCACCCGCCACAAGAAGACCGTGGACGAGGCCGACCGGCCGGCGACCCGCGGCTACCCGCCGCCGCTCCAGATCCTCGGCCAGCTCCTGAACGCCATCTTCCTCGACGTGCTCGACCAGGACACCCTGCGCGTGGAGCGTCTGAACACGCTCCTGGAGGAGCTGCCCGCGGAGCAGCGCCACAGGCAGCGGCTCGTCGGCGTGGAGGTGGTCCGCCCGTCCCGCGACCTGGGGCGCCTGGCCGCCGAGCTCGAGCCCCACCTGCCCAGGCTGTTCCGCTACCTCACCCGCAGCCTCGGCTCCCGGGAGACGGCGAGCCCCGACCTCCTGAGCCTGGTCATGTTCCAGCCCGACTACTGCCGCCGCCTGATCGAGATCGGCGAGGCCGACGCCGACGCGCGGATCGACGAGATCGACGCCCTGATCGCGAGTTGACGCGCCTCCCAGGCCCGCCGACCTGCCAATCTGGCCGTCGCGCCACTCTGGCAGGTCCTCCGGGGGGCCGACCGCGACGCGAGTCCCGGTCGCACAGGCTTGCTCGGTGATCGGGACCGAACATTGCATGAGCGTCCGGTCCACACGGAACGCTGATACCACACCTATTCCAGAACCGAAGGATCCAGGAGAGACGACGATGCGATCGAAAGCCGAGATCACGCGCGTCCTGGCGGCAGCTCTGTTCTTGCTCGTCGCCGCGTGCGGCCCCGCCCACCCGCGGGAGCCCCAGGCGACCCAGAGCGCCCCCCAGGCGAGCCAACCCGCGGCGCGCGCGACCTCCAACAGCAACGACGACGCCAACACCAAAATCGATACGGCGACGGCGGCCGCCCTGTCGAACACCTTCCGCGCCGCCGCCCGCCGGGCCCTGCCCGCGGTGGTGTTCATCGAGGTCCAGAAGCCGGCCGGCTCCGACCGGCCGCAGGGACAGATTCCCGATCCTTTCCGCTTCTTCTTCGGCAACCCCCACGGCCAGGGTGGCCAGCCCCCGACCGAGCAGGGCGCGGGATCCGGCTTCATCTACGACGCCCAGGGCCACGTGATCACCAACAACCACGTGGTCTCCGACGCGACCTGGGTGAACGTGCGGCTGGTCGACGGCCGCGAGTACCCGGCCAAGGTGGTGGGCACCGACCCCATGAGCGACGTGGCGGTGATCCAGATCTCCCCCAAGAAGGGGGAGACGCTGCCGGTCGCCCATCTGGGCAACTCGGACAACCTCCAGGTGGGCGACTGGGTCCTG
>CAZIIB010000571.1:0-3142 GCA_964539125.1 uncultured Thermoanaerobaculia bacterium
GTGAGCTTGAGCTTGGCGAGCTCCTCCATCGGCATCGCCAAGACCGGCACGGCGTCGAGCTTCATCCCCGACTTCTCGACCTCCTCGCGCAGCTTGTCCTCGATTTTCTGAGCCGCGGCGGAGACGCGGGCGCTGTCGGGGTCGAGCGCGCGCGCGGCGCGGGCGTGCCGAAGGGCGGCTTCGAGCTCCTTCTTGTCCAGGAGCTGGCGGGCGGCCTCGACCAGCCCCTCCGCCGAGACCTGCGATCCGGTGCCGGCGTCGGCCGGAGCCTGCGCCGCGGGCGCGGCGCGCGGCCGAATCATCTTGAGGGCGCCGGAGGCCAGCTGGCGCGCCAGGACGCGGCAGACGTGAAACTCGTTGGCGTGGATCTGCCGGCTGATGTCGGCGACGCTGCGATCGTCGTCGACCAGGGCCAGGATCTGGCTCGAGCCGTCGATCAGGTCGTTGTCGTCGAACTCGCCGACGACGACCGGGACGAAGTCGGTGTTCGGTATCGCCTCGCGGATGCCCTTCCATTCGTCGAGGCGTTGCATCCCCTCCATGACGATCGCCGCGACGTCGAGCGAGATCGGCACCATGTGCTTCTCCGGCGGCAGCTTGCCGTCGTGGAACCGGAAATCGCCTTCGGTCCAGGTGAAGACGTCGAAGATCCCCTCCTCGGCCTTGAGGCGCAGCATCCGGTAGAGGTCCTCCTCGGAGATCGCCCCGGCGGTGGTCAGGATCTTGCCCAGGAGCATCTTCGAGGTCTCCTGATCCGCCATGGCCTTGGCCAGCTCGTCCTCGTTGATGAAGCCGTGGCTGACCAGGAAGTGCCCCAGGTGCTCGCGCGGGTCGGTCGAGGCCGAGGAGATGATCCGGCCGTTGCGGAAGAAGATCCGTTTCGTGACCTGGCCGTTGTCGATCACCAGGGTGCCCGTCTTGCTGCCCTGGGAGAGCCACTGCAGGAGCTCGGTGAGCTCCATGGTCTGGATGTTGCCGGTGATGCTCACGCTGGCAGCCCGTCGCGGGTCAGGAGTCGCGAGCGGTGGTCGTGCCGCGCTGGCCCTGGTAGTGGCTGGAGGAGCCGGGCTCCCCGTACGCGACGTCCGGCTCGCTCTCCATCTGGATGAAGATGAGCTGGGCGATCCGCCGGCCCGCCTCGAGGACGAAGGGCAACGGTCCCAGGTTCTGGAGCTCCAGGGTGATGTTGCCCTGGAATCCCGGATCGCACCACCCGGCGAGGGAGTGGTTGATCCACAGCCGCCCGAGGGTCGATTTGAGCTTCAGGTCGCAGGCCACGTCGCGCGGGATGCTCACGTGCTCGAGGGTCGAGGCGAGCACGACCTCTCCGGGGAAGAGCTTGATGTGAGGCGCGCGGAACTCCTCCGGGTCCCGGGTCGGGCAGATCCAGTGATCCGAGACCCGGACGTCGTAGCTCGCCGCGTTGACCTGGTCGGGGGAGAACGGCTCGGCGCCCCCGGCCTCGCCCCAGGCGCGAATCCAGCGGTCCGGCTTGATCATCGGCCCTCAGGCGAACCGTACCGGTACATTCTCGTCCTCCCGGTGGATCGTGTCGACGAACCGGATGATCTTGCGCGGGCAGGACATGAGAAGGGTCGAGGTCCGGCGGCCGCCGCCGAAGAACCGCACCCCCTTGAGCAGCTCGCCGTCGGTCACGCCGGTGGCGCTGAACAGGATCTCCTCGCCCGGGGCGAGGTCTTCGGTCGAGTAGATGGTCGAGAGGTCGGTGAAGCCCAGGGACTCGAGGCGCGCCGTCTGGGCGTCGTTGACCGCCACCAGGCGGGCCTGGATCTCGCCGCCCAGACAGCGCATGGCGGCGGCGGTCAGAACCCCCTCGGGGGCGCCGCCGATGCCGAGCACCGCATGGATCCCCGTGCCCCGGACCGCCGCCGAGATGCCGGCCGAGAGATCGCCGTCGCCGATCAGGCGGATGCGGGCGCCGGCCTCGCGGATGTCCCGGATCAATTCCGTGTGCCGCTCGCGGTCGAGCACCACGACGGTCAGGTCGCCGACCTCGCGGCTGAAGGCATCGGCGATGTTGCGCAGGTTCTCGGCCACCGGCGCGTCGAGGTGCACCCGCCCGCGGGCGGTGGGTCCGACGACGATCTTCTGCATGTAGGTGTCGGGGGCGTGGAGCAGCCCTCCGCGCTCCGAGGCCGAGAGCACGGCGATCGCCCCCCCGGTGCCGGTGGCGCAGAGGTTGGTTCCCTCGAGGGGATCGACGGCGATGTCCACCGCCATCGCCCCCTCGGTCGCGTCCGCGACCTCCGGCTGGCCCTTGAGGCGTCCCACCTCCTCGCCCACGTAGAGCATGGGCGCCTCGTCGCGCTCCCCCTCGCCGATCACCACGCGGCCGGCGATCTCCAGGCCGTCGAGCTCGGCGCGCATGGCCTCGACCGCCACCTGGTCCGAGTACTTCCGTTGCCCCAGACCCATGGTGTGGGAGGCGGCGACGGCCGCCCTCTCGGTGACCCGGATGAAGTCCTGCTCGAACAGTCGGTCGAGGCTCATCCCCCGACCTCCTGCGTCACCTCGGCCGCCAGCGGGGCTTGCCGGGCCGCCGGCCGCGGCACCGGCCGCTCCGGCGCATTGAAGGCCGGGATGCCGGTGATCGCCTCGCCGATGATCAGGCCGTGGACGTCGTGGGTCCCCTCGTAGGTGAAGACCGACTCGATGTTCATCATGTGGCGGATCACCGGGTAGTCGTCCACGATGCCGTTGGCGCCCAGGATCTCGCGGGCGAGCTTGGCCGACTCCCGGGCCACCCAGACGTTGTTGCGCTTGCCCAGCGAGACCTGCTGGTGCTTGAGCTTGCCCTGGTCCTTGAGCCGCCCGAGCTGCAGCACGAGGAGCTGGCCCTTGGTGATCTCCGAGATCATCCACACCAGCTTCTCCTGGATGAGCTGGTGGCAGGCGATGGGCTGGCCGGAGAACTGCACCCGCTCCTTGGCGTACTCGAGGGCGGTCGTGTAGCAGTCCATGGCCGCCCCGAGGCCGCCCCACGCGATGCCGTAGCGCGCCTGGTTGAGGCACATCAGGGCGTTCTTGAGGCCGGTCGTCCCGGGCAGGAGGTTCTCGGCCGGGATCCGGCAGTCGGCGAAGCCGAGCTCGGAGGTCACCGACGCCCGGAGCGAGAACTTGC
>CAZIIB010000572.1:0-3137 GCA_964539125.1 uncultured Thermoanaerobaculia bacterium
ACGTAGTAGAGGTCGTCGTGGTGGCGGATCTCCGAGCGCAGCTCGGCGATCCGTTCGGCGGCCCGGGCTTCGGTCAGCTTCGGGGTCAGGTTCGGGGTTATCTCGCGGGAGGCGCTCATCGGGGGAAAAGCTAGCATAGGCACCGCCCCGGATCGGCCCCCCGCGCCTCACCACCCCCTCGCGCCGGGCGGCACCACCCGGCCGGGTGTGTGCGCTCGCCAGGGCCGGCGCGAGAATCTCCCCAGAGTGCACGCAGTGCGTTGGCAAGCCTCCTCTGGGCGCGCACTCGACGCGCCGGGAGGAGCTCGCCATCCGCCTCGCACCGTACTCCCTCGAAACCGACCGCCGGTCGCCGGACCCGGGCGAGCGCCGGGCCGCGCTCGACGATCCCCGCTGGGAGCTCGACGCCTGCGGGGTCGGCTTCGTGGCCGACCTCCACGGCCGCCGCTCCCACGAGATCGTGGAGCAGGGCCTCGAGATCCTGGTCCACCTGACCCACCGCGGAGCCGCCGGCGCCGACGAGACCACCGGCGACGGCGCCGGGCTGCTGCTCCAGATGCCCCACGACCTGCTGGCCGCCGCGGCGCACGCCGAGGGCTTTTCCCTGCCCGCGCCCGGCGCCTACGGCGTGGCCATGCTCTTCCTGCCGCGGGAGGACGCGCTGCGCGCCCGGTGCGAGGCGGTCTTCGCCCGCGCGGTCGCCGATCGGGGTCTCGACCTGCTGGGCTGGCGCGACGTTCCCGTCGACCGCGATGCCCTGGGGCGGATCGCTCGGGACAAGGAGCCGGCGATCCGCCAGGCGTTTCTCGCGCCGCGCTCCTGGAGCGCCGGCCCCGACGCCTTCGAGCGAGCCCTCTACGTCGCGCGCAAGGCGGCCGAGGAGGAGATGATCCGTGCCGGCCTCCGAGTGCCGGCGGAAGTCTACGTGGTCAGCATGAGCAGCCGGACCCTGATCTACAAGGGACTGCTCCTCGCCTCCCAGCTACCACGCTACTTCCCGGACCTGATGGACACCCGCATGACGAGCGCCCTGGCCCTCGTCCACCAGCGGTTCTCCACCAACACCCTGCCGGAGTGGAACCTGGCCCAGCCCTTCCGGTATCTCGCCCACAACGGCGAGATCAACACCCTCCAGGGCAACGCCAACTGGATGCGCGCCCGGGAGGCGCTGCTGGCGAGCGACCTCTTCGGCGGCGACGTCGAGCGGCTCAAGCCCGTCCTGCGCGCCGGCGCCTCGGACTCCGCCTGCTTCGACAACGTGCTCGAGCTCCTGGTCCAGGGCGGCCGATCCCTGCCCCACGCGATCATGATGATGATCCCCGAGGCGTGGGAGCGCGACCCGCGAATGAGCGAGGCGCTCCGGGGCTTCTACGAGTACCACGCCAAGCTCATGGAGCCGTGGGACGGCCCCGCCGCCATCGCCTTCACCGACGGCCGGACGATCGGCGCCACCCTGGACAGAAACGGACTGCGCCCCTCGCGCTACGTGGTCACCCGGGACGGCCTGGTGGTCATGGCGAGCGAGGTCGGGGTGCTCGACCTGCCCGCCGCGCGCGTGGTCCGGAAGGGCCGGCTCCAGCCCGGCCGCCTGTTCGTCGCCGATCTCGCGGAGCACCGCATCCTGGACGACGCCGAGGTGAAGCGGACGGTGGCCATCCGCAGGCCGTACGCCCGCTGGGTGGACGAGCACAAGGTCCGCTTCGAGGACCTGCCCGAGCCCGAGGAGGCCCGGCCGCCCGGGCGCGACGACCTGCTCCGCCTGGAGCGTGTGTTCGGCTACACCCTCGAGGACGAGACCGTGTACCTCGCGCCCATGGCGCGCACCGGGCAGGAGCCGATCGGAGCCATGGGGGACGACACGCCGCTCGCCGTCCTCTCCCGTCGTCCGAAGCTCCTCTACGAGTCCTTCAAGCAGCACTTCGCCCAGGTCTCGAACCCGCCGATCGACGCCATCCGCGAGGAGCTGGTCACGAGCCTGGTCACCATGGTGGGCGCCGAGGGGAGCCTCCTCGAGGAGACTCCGGAGCAGGCCCACCTGCTGGAGCTGCCGCACCCGATCCTCACCAACCGCCAGCTCGCCAAGCTGCGGGAGGTCGAGGTGGGGAGCTTCCGCTCGGCCACCCTCTCGGCGCTCTGGACCCCGGTGGTGGCGGCGGACTGCGCCGAGTGCGGCGCCGCCCTGGGGGCCGCCCTGGACGACCTCTGCCGCCGGGCCGAGGAGGCGGTGCGCAGCGGCCGGACGGTCCTCATCCTCTCCGACCGGCTGTCGCTCGGTGCCGCCGACCGCGCCGCGCTCGCTCCGATCCCGGCGCTCCTCGCCACCGGTGCGGTCCACCATCATCTGATCCGCGCGGGCTTGCGGAAGCGCTGCGGCCTGGTGGTCGAGTCGGGCGAGCCCCGAGAGAGCCACCACTTCGCCCTGCTCCTCGGCTACGGCGCCCACGCCGTCAACCCCTACCTGGTCTTCGACATCCTGGTGGAGATGGCCGCGGCCGGCCGGCTCCGCGACCCCGAGGGGCCGCCGGGCGAGGCCGGCGAGATCGGCTATGCCACCGCCCGGTACCGCTACGTCAAAGCGGCCTCGAAGAGCCTGCTCAAGGTGCTCTCGAAGATGGGAATCTCCACCCTCCAGAGCTACCACGGGGCGCAGATCTTCGAAGCGGTCGGCCTCGACCGGGAGCTGGTCGCCCGCTACTTCACCGGCACGCCCAGCCGCCTCGGCGGCGCCGGTCTGGCGGCGATCGCGGAGGCGTCGCGCCGGCGCCACCGGAGCGCCTACCCGGAGCGCTACGCGGCGCCCGCCCAGCTCGAGAGCGGCGGCGAGTACGCCTGGCGGCCCGAGGGCGAGGAGCACGTCTGGACGCCGATGGCGATCGCCCACCTCCAGAAGGCCGTGCGCGAGGACGACGAGGCCGCCTACCGGGAGTTCGCCGCCGCCGTCGCCGAGTCGGACGAGCGCCGGCTCACCCTGCGCGGCCTCCTCGGCTTCCGGCGGGATCGCGCGCCGGTGCCCCTCGAGGAGGTCGAGCCCGAGGCGGCGATCGTCGCCCGGTTCAAGACCGGCGCCATGAGCTTCGGCTCGATCAGCGCCGAGACCCACGAGACCCTCGCCATCGCCATGAACCGGCTCGGCGGTC
>CAZIIB010000573.1:0-3132 GCA_964539125.1 uncultured Thermoanaerobaculia bacterium
GGTCGAGCATCAGGCGCTCGCAGAAGGTCCCCCAACCCTCGGTGTAGACGCCGTCTCCGAACAGGGCCCGGACCTTGTGCGCGCCGTGGGCCGCCACCTTCAGCTCGACGTAGTGGCCCGGCACGATCTCGTGGGGCGTGATCATGACGTTGAAATGATGGTTGAAGTCTCGGAAGAAGGCGTCCTTCTCCTCCGGGGTCGCCGAGTCGGGCGGGGTGGGGAGGTAGAAGAGCGTGTCGGCGTCGGGTGCGTAGGGGCCCGCCGGGTAAACCCCGCCCACGCTCTGGCCCACGAAGTAAGAGGGGGAGCGGCCGGCCTTCAGAGTGACCGGGTCGGGCAGGGTCACCACGTGGTGCTCGCGGGTGAAGGCGAAGGCCCTCTCGACCAGGTCGTGGAAGTCCGCCACCAGCTCGTCGGTGGTTTTCGCCCGGTCCTGGGCCAGCCGGTCGAACAGTCGGGCGAGGAGCGCCCGGTCGTCGGCCGGCGGTTTCTCGTCGGGGAAGTACCGGTCCCATACCGTCCGTCCGTAGGCCGCCGCCTCGTGGCGCTTGGCGGCGAGGTCGGCCTCCGCCTGCTCGAGGACCTTTCCCACGGGCTGGTCGATGCCGGTGTAGAGGCGAAAGAGAGTGGCGTAGCGCTCGGCTCCCAGGCGCGGCGAGCCGGTGGCCTTGGCCGCCAGGCCGGTGAGGAAGGACGAGAGGTGGTCGAGGGCGGAGGCGGCGGCCGCGCCGGAGGTGGTGAGAGCCTTGGCCAGATCGCCCTTCTGGCCGCGGGCGAGCTGCGGGAAGCCCTGCCGGTAGAAGGTGGCGGTGGCGGCCGCCTGGCCGGCCGCGATCTTGGCGATCTCTGGCGCGATCGCCGAGGGGGGCGAGGCGCCCAGGGCCTGCTCGGCCTGGCCGGCGAGGCGGGGCAGCAGAGCCGCGCGGGCCGCCGCCCGGGCGAGTCGCTCGGGCTCCGGCAGGTCGTCGCGCACCAGCAGGAAGACGGTGGCGTTGCCTGCGACGCCGGTCCAGTACAGCGGGTCGGTGGCGGGCGCACGGACCGTCTCGTAGTCGAACAGCTCCCGCTCGGCGTGGCGCAGGAGAAGCTCCCGGTCCATCCGGTCGTCTCGGGACCCCTCGCCGGCCGCGAGCCTCCTCTTCAGCCGCTGTGCCGTCTCGCGATTGAAGGCCACCCACGCGGCGAGGCGCTCGGCGCTCGGGTCCTCGAGCTCGCGGTCCCGGTCGTGGAGCCCGGCTTCGGTGGCCCGGCTCGGGTACATCGCGAAGTAGCGGTCGAGGTAGGTCTGGACGACGTCGGGCGTGGGGGCCGGCGGCCGGGGCGCGGGCGGCGGCGCCGCGGCGAGGGCGGCGGCGAGGAGGATCGCTTCGAGCATGGCGCCACTCTACACGCCGAGCAGAGCCGCCCGGAGGCCGGGGGCCCGACCGCCGCGACCGGGTTCGGCTCGGTCGGCCCGCGCATAGGCCGGCGGCCCCGTGCGTAGTCCGGAGGAGCAGGCCGTCTCCGGCGGCCGTGAAGCCTTTGAAACGGTATACTTTGCAATCGAGAGCCATGCCCACCACCGACCACTCGGCCCGTCGCCGCACGCCCTTCGCCTGGCTCGCCATCGCCTGCCTGGGGCTCGCACTTCCCGTTCTTGCTCAGACTGGGGCCCAGTCCGGAGCCCAGGACGGCACCGACACCGGGGCCCCGAAGGCGGCCGCCGCCGAGCCCGAAGTGCTGGTGGTGGAAATTCGATCGCCCATCCACCCGGTGTCGGCCCAGATTCTGGAAGACGCGATCACCGAGGCCGAGAGCTCGAGCGCCGCCGCCCTGGTGGTGGAGATCGACACCCCCGGCGGCCTGATGACCTCCATGCGCGACATGACCCGGAGCATCCTGTCCTCGAGCGTGCCGGTGGTGGTCTACGTGGCGCCCTCCGGTGCCCAGGCGGCGTCGGCCGGGTTCTTCATCCTGATGTCGGCCGACATCGCCGCCATGGCCCCGGGCACCAACGCCGGCGCGGCGTCGCCCGTGGGACCCCAGGGCAAGGACATCGAGGGAACCCTCGGCAAGAAGGTGGAGCAGGACGCCGCGGCGCAGATCCGCGCCCTCGCCAAGCGCAACGGCCGCAACGTCGATCTGGCCGAGGAGGCGGTCACCGAGGCCCGGTCCTTCGACGCCGAGGAGGCGCTCCAGGACCATCTGATCGACGTGATCGCCCCGTCGCTTCCCGAGCTGCTCACGGCGATCGACGGCCGGACGGTGAAGGAGCCGGCGGGCGAGGCGATGAAGCTCGCCACGCGGGGCGCCTCGATCCGCCGCCTGGAGCCGAGCGCCGTCCAGCGCTTCCTCGGAGTGCTGGCGACTCCGGACATCGCCTTTCTCCTCCTCTCCATGGGCTCCCTCGGCCTGCTGCTCGAGCTCTACCACCCCGGCGCGATCTTTCCCGGCGTGATCGGCGGCATCTGCCTGATCCTGGGGTTCTTCGCCCTGTCGGTCCTGCCGGTCAACGCCGCCGGCCTGGCCCTGATCGGCCTCGCCCTGATCTTCTTCATCGCCGAGATCAAGGTGACCAGCTACGGCTTGCTCACCGTGGCGGGAGTGATCAGCCTGGTCCTGGGCTCCTTGATGTTGTTCAGGAGCGCCGACCCGGCGCTGCGGGTGAGCGTGCAGGTGATCGTGGCGGCGGCCGGGAGCGCCATGGTCGTGGTGCTCTTCCTGATGTTCCAGGTGCTCCGAGTCCATCGCCGGCAGGTGCGCACCGGAGTCGAAGGCATGGTGCACGAGCGGGGCCGGGCGCGCACGGCGCTGGACCCGCAGGGCAAGGTGTTCATCCACGGAGAGCTCTGGGAGGCGGTGGCCGACGCGCCGGTGGCGGCCGGCGAGCCGGTGGAGGTGGTGGCGGTGGACGGTATGGTGTTGCGCGTCCGGGGGCTGACGGCAGCCCAGGGCGAGGTCCTGGTTCACGGAGCCCAAGGATAGAGGGGAGGCAGTCACAATGGGAAGCCTGTTCAGCGTCTTCATCGTCATCGTCATCGGCCTGTTCCTGCTCACCCGCTGGATTCGGGTGCTCAACGAGTACGAGCGGGCGGTCATCTTCCGCCTGGGGCGGCTGCTCGCCTCCGACAAGGGACCGGGGGTCATCTTCGT
>CAZIIB010000574.1:0-3129 GCA_964539125.1 uncultured Thermoanaerobaculia bacterium
CACGCAGCCCCCGAACCTACCTCCGGCTCCAAGGCTGCTTCACGACGCACCATGGGCGAGAGGTTACCCGAAGCCTCGCCGGAGGGCCGGGCCCGGCAGGTGGAGATGGAGGTACCCGGGGGCCGGCACGCGGACCACGATCATGCCATCGCGGTCGGTCCGCAGGACCTGGATCCGGAGGCGCCGAAGGCGCGCGAGCACCTCCGCGGCCGGATGTCCGTACGGGTTGCGACGACCCGCGGAGATGAGCGCCAGTCGCGGGGAGACCACGGTCAGGAACCGCTCGGTGGTCGACGTCCGGCTCCCGTGGTGGGCGACCTTGAGGACGTCGCTCGCCAGGGTGCCGCCCGTCCCGTCCTCCGCCACCAGCTCGGCCTCGGCCCGCGCTTCGATGTCCCCGGTGAGGAGGAGCCGCCGTCCGAAGACCTCGGCCTCGGCCACCAGGGACGCGTCGTTGTCGCTCGCCATGGTGCGGAGGCCGGAATCCCGATGTGGATGGATCACTCGGAGGCGCCAGCGGCCGACCGCGAGGCGATCGCCCGCCGAGACCACGCGGTGGCGGACCCCCGGCAGCTCCGCGAGCTCCCTGGCGCAAGGCGCCCGGCGCCAGCCGGGACCGGTCAGCGCCTCCCCCACCGCCAGGTATCCGGCGACCTCGACCAGACCGGCGCAGTGGTCCCGGTCCGGATGGGTCAGGAGCACTCCGTCGAGCCTGCGCAAGCCGAGGTGGGCGAGCACCGGCAGGAGGACCCGTCCGCCGATGTCGCCGGCACGCCAGCCTCCGCCGTCGACGAGAAGCGTCCGGCGTCCGTCCCGGAGCAGGATCGAGTCCCCCTGCCCCACGTCGATCATCACCGCCTGGGGCGCCGGCCTCTCCTCACGTGCCGTCGGCGTCGGCGTACCGAGTACCACCCAGGCGAGCCCCGCCGCGATCGCCGGAAGGCCCCACCGCGGCCGCCGGAGGGCGGCGAAGAGCGCGGCGGCGAGGAGCACCGCGCCGACCACTCCGAGGGCGAGGGGCAGGCTGACCCAGGGACTCGGAGAGTGTGCGGCGGGCCAGGCGAAGGGCGCCGCCGCCAGGTCGAGGAGCGGGAGCGCTGCCCGCCCGAGCCCGGGGCACCAGGACGCCAGGCACAGCCAAGAGAACGACGCGATCAAGAGTGCCCCGGCCCAGGGCACGGCCACCAGGTTGACGATGGGAGCGACCGGGCTGACCAGGCAGAAGGCCGGCAGCGCCCAGGGGAGGGTGCCGATCTGGGCCGCGGCGCTCGCGGCCAGGGCGTAGAGAGCCGTCCAGCGAGCTCCTCGCCGAGCCTCTCCTGCAGTGGGGTGCTCGCCAGGCCGCATCTTTCCGGTCCCGGGTCGCGACCCGAGCCATGCCCGGATCAGGAGCGGGCCGAGCAGGACCAGCCCGGCGGTCGCTCCCACGGTGAGGCGAAACCCCAGGTCCGAGACCGAGACCGGACGGACGAGAGCGATCAGCGCCGCCGCGACGGCCAGGGCATTGGCCACGCTCGGCGGCCGTTGGGCGAACAGCCCGAGCACCAGCAGGACGACCATCACCGACGCGCGGACCAGCGACGGACGGGGACCGACGGTGAGGAGATAGGCCAGGACCGCCGCCAGCGCCGCCAGGCGGCGGAGCGTCGTCCGCCCCGGCGTGGCGTCCGGCAGCAGGCCGCCGAGGGCCAGGGCGATTCCGGCGACCAGCCCCACGTGGAGGCCGGAGACCGCGAGCAGGTGGGCCAGTCCGAGGCGACGCAGGCCTCGAAGGACACGTGGCGGGACGGTGCTCGAGTCCCCCAGGATCAGCGCTCGCGCCAGGGGCAGGCCGAGGCCGCCGCCGGGAGTGCGCAGGGCGAGCGCGCCCTCCACCCGCCGCCGGAGGACGCCCGCCAGGCGGGCGAGGGGGGAGGGAGGGGCGAGCACCGAGATCAGGCGCGGGCTCTTGACTCGCAGGCGCCACGCCGCGGGCGGGGTCGGCGGGTCGTTCCCCAGCGGCTCCGGACGGGAGAGATAGCCTCGCACCCGCAAGCGGGTTCCGAACGCCGGGACGCCGGCGCTCCCGGTGGGCGGGACGGGCAGCCGGAGGTAGGCCTCCAGGCGCCGGGTCCGGACGCGCCGCCCCTGGACCAGCCGCTCGATCACCACCGGCGCCGACCAGGTGTCGCCGAGCCGGCGGCCGTGCCCGACGATCTCGATCCGGGCCGCGACCGGCCGATCCGGATCGGGCAGCCAGGCGCCGGGCCCCGGAGCCAGGCGGAGCTGGCCGCTCAGGAGGCCGAGGGCGAAGGCGGCCACCGCCAAGCCGGAGCGGCGGCGGCTGGCGATGCCGAGGAGGCCGAGCGCCACCGCGGCACCCGAGGGCAGGAAGGTCGCCGCCCCGCCCCACCAGGTGCCGACGAGACAGGCGGCCGCCGGAACGAGGGCCGGTGCGCGTCGGAGGTCCACATGGGGAAAGGACGCCAACCGGGGCGCGGATCGCTCGCCCTCTCCCGTCCCTCCGCCATCCGGAGCTCGAGAGCCGCCGGGCTACCACTCGGTTTCGGACGTCTCGGCTTCCGGCGAGAAGAGGGAGAGCACCGGCAGCCCGAAGGTCCGGCGCACGCGCTGCTCCACCAGGTGCCGGCGCGCGCGCTCCACCTCGTCGCGGGGGATGCGCGAGGCGAGCGCCTCGAGACTCCGGTCGACCTCCGCCTCGAGGGTCGAGCGTCGTTCCGGCGCGAGGGAAGCTTCGAGCCGCGCGATCGCCTCCGCTTCGAGGCGGCCCAGCTCCTCCTCCACCGAGCGGCTGTCGCCGAGGCTGGCCAGGGCGCGGACGTTCGCCGCGAGCTCGCCGGCGCCGGGCAGCTCCGCCGGCAGGGAGCCGGCCAGGGCGTCGAGCCGGGCCGCCACGTCGAGGGGCGCTCCTTCACCGCTCCCGCGCTCGGCCGGGGCGGCGAGCTCCCGGGCCTCCTTCCACGCCGCCTCCACCGCCGGAGCGCAGTAGCGCAGGCTCGAGATGGTCCCCTCGTCCCCCCGCTCGCGCCGGCGGGCGAAGAGCTCCTCCAGGGCCCGTTCGACGAGCTCCCCCGGAATCCCCCGACGGTGCCACTCCCGGGCGGTCAGCCAGTCTTTGGGAGAGAGCAG
>CAZIIB010000575.1:0-3123 GCA_964539125.1 uncultured Thermoanaerobaculia bacterium
AGCTCCTGGCCCACTGGAACCTGCCGGCCCGGATCCACCCCCGCCTCGACCTGCGGGCGCTCACCGTCGGACCGCTGGCGGTGCTCGCGGCGACCGCAGCGGCCGCCGTCTTTCCCGTGCTCCGGGTCCGCCGGTTGCGCCCGGTCGACGCCATGAGAACCATATGAGAAGGACCCGCGCTCTGCCTCGTCTGGGTCTCGTCTTCCGCCTGGCGCGCCGCAACGTGGTGCGCAACCGGCGCCGCACCCTGGTGATCCTGGCGGCGATCAGCGTCGGATTGTGGGCCATGCTCTTCTACGCCGCCTTCAGCCGGGGCTGGGAGAACGACGTGGTCGACCACGCCATCGGCACCCTCACCGGCCACCTCCAGCTCCACGCCCCGGGGTACCTGGACGACCCGTCGGTGGACCACTCCATGGCGCCTCCGGACGCCGCCCTGCGCCGGCTCCTCGACGGCCCGCGCGTGGCCGCCTGGGCCGGCCGGGTGCGGGTGCCCGCGGTGGTCCAGAGCGAGCGGGAGACCGCCGGGGTGACCCTGGTGGGCATCGATCCCGAGGCCGAGCGGGGTCTCTCGTTCATCGACGGTGCGGTGGGAGAGGGCCGCGCCCTGACCTCGGTCGACGAGCGGGGGATCGTCCTGGGCCGCGCCCTCGCCGAGCGCCTCGACACCGGGCTCGGCAAGCGGGTGGTGCTGATGAGCCAGGCGGCGGACCACTCGGTGGCGGACCGGGGGTTCACGGTCATCGGCCTCTTCGCCGCCGACCGGGAGGCCACCGAGATGAGCTTCGCCTTCGTCGGCCGGCGGCGCGCGGCGGAGATGCTCGGCCTGGGCGACCGGCTCTCGGAGATCGCGGTCCGGCTCGGCGACCGCTCCCGCCTCGCGCCCATGGTGGCCGCTCTGCGCCGGGCCGCGCCGGAGCTCGACGTGGAGCCCTGGACCGCTCTCGAGCCCCTGTCCCAGGCCATCCTCTCCCTGGCCGAGAGCTGGATCTGGATCTTCTACCTGGTCATGTACGTGGCCATGGCCTTCGGGCTGGTCAACACCCTCTTGATGGCGGTGCTCGAGCGCACCCGCGAGCTCGGCCTGCTCCAGGCGCTGGGGATGCGGCCGCGGCTGATCCTGGGCCAGGTGATCGCCGAGGCCGCCCTCGTGCTGGCCGTGGGGATCGCCGCGGGGGGCGCCTTGACGGCCGCCACCCTCGCCCTGCTGTCGGGCGGGATCGACGTTTCGGGTCTCGCTCAGGGGGCGGAGCTCTGGGGTATGAGCAAGGTGATCCGCCCGGCCCTGACCCTTGCCGACGTGGTCTCGGCGGTGGCGCTGGTCACCGTCCTGGGTCTCGCGGCGAGTCTCTACCCGGCGTTCCGGGCGGCGCGGCGCGTCCCGGTGGAAGCCATCACCCGAGGATGAGGAACGCGGAGGAACCGTCCCATGCGCGACATCGTGCTCTGTGAAGGCCTCTCGAAGACCTACCGCTCCGGCGAGGTCGCGGTGCCGGCGCTCTCGGGCGTCGACCTGCGCCTCGCCGAAGGGGAGTTCACGACCCTCGTCGGCCCGTCCGGGTCGGGCAAGACCACCCTGCTCAACCTGGTGGGCGGCCTCGACCGCCCCACCGCGGGGAGCGTCGTCCTCGACGGGCGGCGGGTGGACACGCTCCCGGCCGGCGAGCTCGCCGACCTGCGCCTCTGGCGGGTCGGCTTCGTCTTCCAGGCCTACAACCTGATCCCCGTCCTCTCCGCCCGCGAGAACGTCGAGCTCTTGATGGAGCTCCAGGGGGTGGACGCCTGCCGCCGGGCCGAGGTCTCGAGCGCGATCCTCGCCGAGGTGGGCCTTTCCGAGCTCGCCGAGCGCCGGCCGGCCGAGCTCTCGGGGGGGCAGCAGCAGCGGGTGGCCGTGGCGCGGGCGATCGCCACCCGCCCGGCGGTGGTGCTGGCCGACGAGCCGACGGCAAACCTCGACTCGCAGACGGCGAGCGACCTGCTCGAGCTCATGCGCTCCCTCAACGAGAGCTCCGGCGTGACCTTCCTCATCTCCACCCACGACCCACGGGTGATGTCCTTCGCCCGCCGGAAGATCACGCTCACGGACGGGCGGATCGTCGAGGATCGGGAGCAGTGAGCCCGGCCCGCCGCGCTCTCCTCCTCGCTCCGCTCCTCGTCGCCACCCTCGCGGCGCCGGCAGCGGGAGCCCGCCTCGAGGCCCACGGCTACCTGAAGACCCAGCTCTCCTACCACCTCTTCCGCAGCGGAGACCTGGCGGCCATCGACGGGCGCTCGCTCCTCGACGCCCTCGAGGACGCCCGGCTCGAGCTCGAGGCCCGGCCCGGCCGGTGGGACCTGGTGGGCCACCTCCAGGTGGTGGGGGTGGAGGGGGACTCGCCCCGTCTCCTCCGGGACCCGCGGCTCGAGGGGTTCGGCGCCGCGCTCGCCGGCCTGCCCGCGCCGAGCGACGAGCGCGCCTGGCTCGACCTCGACCACACCGTCTCGGCCACCGGATCGCGCCTCCTCTTCGTCCGCCTCGACCGGCTCTCGGTGGGCTACACGGGAGACCGCCTGGTGCTGCGCCTGGGTCGCCAGGCCCTCTCCTGGGGCGACGGCCTGGTCTTCCAGGTGCTCGACCTGTTCAACCCCTTCCCGCCCAATGCCGCCGACACCGAGTACAAGCCGGGCACCGACATGCTCACCGGCCAGTGGCTGTTCCCCTCGGGCGACGACCTCCAGGCGCTGGTGGTCCCCCGGAGGGCGGGCCCCGGCGGGCCGCTCGAGGCGTCGGAGAGCTCCTTCGCCGTCAAGTGGCACCACTTCGCCGGCGGGCGGGAGGTGGAGCTCCTGGCCGCCCGCCACTTCGACGACACGGTTCTGGGAGGCGGGCTGACGGGCAACCTGGCCGGCGGAGTCTGGCGCCTCGACGCCACAACCACCCGCCTCGCCGGAGGTGCCGGCTCGGCGACCTCGGCCGTCGCCAACCTGGACCACTCCTGGAGCTGGCGCGGCAAGAACCTCTACGGCTTCGCCGAGCTCTACCGGAACGGCTTCGGGGCGACCCGCCTCGACGCCGGGGTGGCGGGGCTCGGCGCGGCGCTCCTCGACCGCCTCGAGCGCGGCGAGGTCTTCACCGTCGGGCGC
>CAZIIB010000576.1:0-3117 GCA_964539125.1 uncultured Thermoanaerobaculia bacterium
TCCATCGGGACTACGTTACGTCTCTGATCCGGAAAGGTGGTCAAAGCGTTGACGACAAAGGCGAGAAGAAATCGACGTGGACAAAGCTTCCGCATGATCCGCGGGTTACGCCGGTGGGTAAGATCATACGTGATACAAAGCTGGACGAACTCCCGCAGCTGTTCAATGTCCTCAAGGGTGACCTGAGTCTGGTAGGACCGCGGCCGCCACTTCCTTATGAGGTCGAGAACTACGAGGCGTGGCATTTCAGCCGGATCTTGAGGGCAAAGCCGGGGATTACCGGTATCTGGCAGATCGAGGGCCGTGACGACACGACCTTTGATGATATGGTGAGGATGGATCTGCGGTATGTACGAACTTGGTCCGTCCTTCTCGACCTCAAGATCCTCATGAAGACTGCCTTAGCCGTGTTTCGGCTTGGACGCAGAGAGCTAACGGCTCGACAGCCTTCGCACGGTGAATCTAGCAAACCCGTTCGCAGCGAAGCCTGAGTAGGAAGTCGTAAGCGGATTTTGTCGGAGGCACACGTGCAGATCGGCGGCACATAGGTAATGCGGAGCTACGGGGAGGCATTCGCCTCCGCTCGTTCGTTGAAAACTATTCAGCCTTGAACCAATGCGCCAAATATCTGGCGAAGGCTTCCCTCTATCTCAGTCTTTGATCGGCCTGTGCTCGTGGACGCAATATGATAGGAACCATCGAAACACAGCCGCTGATATGGCATAATCGCACGTGGTGCCCAGCAACGACATCGTTTGGCTCGCTTAACCATTAGATTTGCTTCACAGTGCGCAGGTTTATCAGACGCACATGCGAGAGATAACATGGATATCAACGGTGCAAGTATTCTTGTCACAGGCGGTTGTGGTCTGATCGGTTCAACGACAATCGATCTTCTCCTAAGAGAGTTTTCTCCTGCGCGGATCGTAATTTTGGATAACCTCGTCCGCGGCACCTTGGCCAATGTCGCGGAGGCAATTCAGGATCCCCGCGTGGAACTCATCCGCGGCGACATTCGTGATGTGGAGACGGTACGAAAGGCGACCGAGGACATCGACGCGGTCATACACATGGCGGCATTGCGCATCACGGCATGCTCCGCCAACACGCGCGAAGCGCTCGAGGTGATGTGCGACGGCAGCTTTAACGTCGTCGATGCGGCGCAGAAGGCTGGTGTGAAAAAGCTGGTGGCAGCATCATCGGCATCAATCTATGGCTTGGCCGATAGCTTTCCCACTCGCGAGGACCACCACCCCTACAATGACAGGACGTGGTATGGCGCAAGCAAGATGATGCTCGAGGGCCTGCTGCGTGCCTACCACGCAATGTTCGGTTTGCCGTACGTTGCGCTTCGGTACTTCAACGTCTACGGCGAGCGTATGGACATTCACGGCAAGTACACCGAGGTCCTGGTGCGATGGATGGAGCGGATCGATGCAGGGAAACCCCCGGTGATCCTGGGTGATGGTTTGCAATCCATGGACTTCGTCCACATCGACGACGTCGCCCGCGCCAACGTCCTCGCCCTTCAGTCCGACGTCTCCGAGGAGGTCTTTAACGTCGCCAGCGGAACCGAAACCACGCTGAATGAGCTGGCGGCGGCGCTGCTCAAGGTTATGGGCTCCAAACTTCAGCCAGAGTATGGTCCGGAGCGGAGCGTCAATCCCGTATCGAGGCGATTGGCCGATATCAGCAAAGCCGAACGCTTGCTTGGTTTCAAGGCTCGGATCGGTCTCGAGCAGGGATTGAACCGTCTCGTCGCCTGGTGGCGTGCTCAGCTGGAAGCAGTGGCCACGTAAATGATTCCGATTGCGAAACCGCTGATGAGCGAGCCCGAGGCCGAGGCAGCCCACAGGGTTATCCTCAGCGGCTGGACTTCCCAGGGGCCCGAAGTCGCGGCTTTCGAACGCGAGTTCGCGGCGCTCGTCGACGCGCCCCATGCATGCGCCGTATCGAGCTGCACGACCGCCCTCCATCTCGCGTTGTTGGCCGCCGGCGTCAAGCCGGGAGACGAAGTCGTTACCGTCAGCCATTCCTATATCGCCACGACAAACAGCATTCGGTACTGCGGCGGGACGCCGGTATTCGTGGATATCGATCCCCTGACCTTCAACATCGATCCGGCGTTGATCGAAACCGCCATCACCGACAACACGCGTGCTATTCTGTGCGTGCATCAAATGGGCATGCCGTGTGACCTGGACGCCATACTGGCAATCGCACGAGAGCGGTCCATCCCGGTAATCGAGGACGCGGCATGCGCAATCGGCAGCGAAGTTCGCTGGAACGGCAGGTGGGAAAAGATCGGCAAACCGCACGGCGACGCTGCCTGCTTTTCCTTTCATCCGCGCAAGGTTATCAGCACCGGCGATGGCGGCATGATCACGACGTCCAATCCCGAGTGGGATCGACAGTTCCGCCTGCTGCGGCAACACGCGATGAGCGTGCCCGACACGGTGCGCCACGGATCCGCGGAGGTCATCTTCGAATCCTATCCGATGCTCGGGTACAACTATCGGATGACCGATATCCAGGCGGCCGTAGGCCGCGAGCAGCTGAAGCGCCTTCCGGAGATCGTCAGCCAGCGACGTGAATTGGCGGCGAGGTACGGAACGCTGTTGGCCGATGTTCCCGGCCTTGCCCGTCCGCGGGAACCTGAATGGGCGCGAACCAACTGGCAGAGCTATTGCGTCCGGCTGCCAGGCGGATGTGAACAGCGCCGGGTAATGCAGGCGATGCTGGATTCAGAAATCAGCACCCGGCGCGGCATCATGTGCAGCCATCGCGAGGACGCCTACGGGGATCTGCCGCTGCGCCATCCCTTGCCGCAATCCGAACGAGCCCAGGACAAGTGCGTCCTGCTGCCGCTCTATCCCGGCCTGACTGGCGAGGACCAGCAGCGGGTTGTTTCGGCGCTGCGCGAAGCGTGTTGTTCGCCATGATGGATACGGTGGGCTTCGCACGACATGTCTCGGGCATTCGCGGATGTCCCGCTCGTGCCCTCGCGACTATTGAAGATCGATAGGCGCTTACGGTCGCCCTCGCCCATGACCTCCGCTAATCCTGCTCAGCCCCTGCCGGGCGTCACGCCCGAAGCAGCGCCTCAAGAAGCCGAAG
>CAZIIB010000577.1:0-3115 GCA_964539125.1 uncultured Thermoanaerobaculia bacterium
AGCCCCGGGCGGCCGCCTCCACCCGGCTCGGGGCGTCGGCGAACTTGGGCGGGTCGAGGATCACCAGGTCGAAGCGGCGGCTCTCGGCCCGGAAGCCCCGCAGCACGGAGAAGGCGTTGCCCTCGTGGACGTCGAAGCGGTCGGCTGCGAAGCCGTTGCGCTCGGCCGTACGGGCCAGGAGCCCGGCGAGCGGCGGCGAGGATTCGACGTGGGTCACGTGCTCGGCGCCCGCCGCCAGGGCGACGTGGCCGAAGCCGCCGGTGTAGGCGAAGGCGTTGAGGACGCGGGCGCCCTCCATCCGGCCGGCGACGAGCTCGGCCAGACGGAGGCGGTTCTCCCGCTGGTCGAGGTAGAACCCGGTCTTGTGGCCGTGGCGGACGTCGACCAGGTGCCGGCACGGGCCTTCGAGGACCTCCACGACCTCGGGCGGCGGCTCGCCCGCCAGCACGCCGGTGGACGGCTCGAGACCCTCCTTGGCGCGGGCCTCGGCGTCCGAGCGTTCGAAGACGCCGGCCGCGGGAACGAGCTCCCGGAGCTGCCGGACGAGGACGTCCCGCCAGCGTTCGGCCCCGGCGGAGAGGAGCTGGACGACCAGGTGCTCGCCGTAGCGATCCACGACCACGCCGGGCAAGCCGTCGGACTCGCCGTAGACCAGGCGCCGTCCCGCGGGCTCGTCGGCCGCCGGCACCGGCTCCCGGGTGGCCAGCGCGCGCTCCAGGCGGCGCCGGAAGAAGGCCTCGTCGATCGCTTCGTCGGGATCGAAGGTCCAGACCCGCACGCGGATCCGGGAGCCGGGGGAGAAGGCACCGCGGGCGAGGAACGAACCGGCCGCCGAGAGGACCTCGACCGTCGCGCCGGCGCCCTCGGCCGCGCCCAGGGCGTGGTCGGCTCGGCCGATCGCCCCGGAGTAGACCCAGGGGTGGCGCCGCAGGAGGGACTTTTCCCGCCCGCGGGCGAGAGTGACGGAGGGGTACGGCACGGCGGGCCGGATCAGCTCGGGTCGGCGGCGAACTTCGCCCGGTACTTGGAGAGCTTCGGACGGATGACGACCTGACAGTAGGGCTGGCGGCTGTTCTGGCGGTAATAGTCCTGGTGGTAGCGCTCGGCCGGGTAAAAGGTGTCGAGGGGTGCGACCTCGGTGACGATGGGATCGTCGAAGACTCTCTCGGCCTCGAGCTCGGCGATGAGCTCCCGGGCGATGGCCTCCTGCTCCGGCGAGTGGAAGAAGATCGCCGAGCGGTACTGAGTGCCGGTGTCGGCCCCCTGGCGGTTGAGGGTGGTGGGGTCGTGGATGGTGAAGAAGATCTCGAGCAGCCGGCGGTAGGAGACCACCTCGGGGTCGAAGGTCACCTGGACCACTTCGGCGTGGCCCGTCGTGCCGCTACACACCTGCCGGTAGGTCGGATCCTCGATCTGCCCCCCCGCATAGCCCGAGACCACCCGCTCGACGCCGGGAACCTCCTGGTAGACGGCCTCGAGGCACCAGAAGCACCCGCCCGCCAGGCTCGCGGTCTCGGTCCGTTCGCTCGACATGGCGGGGATTCTAGCTCCTCACGGGAAGAGGAGGCTCGAGACCCAGCGCTCGCCGTCGCGGGTGAAGAGGCGGCGCTCGTGAAGGCGGTTGGCCCGGTTCCACCACATTTCGATGCGCTCCGGGACGAGCCGGTAGCCGCCCCAGAACGGTGGCCGGGGCACCGAGCGGCCGGCGAATCGCGCCTCGTACTTGGCGACCCGGGCCAGGAGGCGCGCCCGGGTGTCGAGGGGTGCGCTCTGGCGCGAGGCCCAGGCGCCGATCTGGCTGCCGCGGGCGCGGCTGGCGAAGTAGGCGTCCGACTCCTCGTCGGAGATGCGGGCCACCGTCCCCTCGACCCGTACCTGGAGGGCGAGGGAGATCCAGTGGATGCACAGGGCGGCGTGCCGGTTCTCCTCGAGCTGTCGGGCTTTGCGGCTCGTGTAATTGGTGAAGAAGACGAAGCCCCGCTCGTCGACCTGCTTGAGCAGGACCATGCGGACCGAGGGCCGCCCCTCGGCGTCGGCCGTGGCGAGGGCCATGGCGGTGGGGTCACCGCTCTCGGTCTCGCGGGCCTTCTCGAAGTAGGTGCGGAACTCCTCGATGGGATCGGACGGGCGGGCCATGGTCGTCGGGGTGGGCGGGATCTCTCGGTTCGGGGAGCGCAGTCTAGCAGCGAGACGGGGTCTTGGACATCGGCGCCGCTCCGCGAGCCAGGGGGAGGGCGGAACGCGCGTCGGCTCGCCCGGGCCGGCGATAGGATCGCCGTATGGACTACGTGAATCTCGGCAAGACCGGTCTCAAGGTCTCGCGCCTGTGCCTCGGCTGCATGAGCTACGGCGATCCGGGCTGGCGCGACTGGGTGTTGCCCGAGGAGAGGGCGCGCCCGTTCTTCGAACGGGCCCTCGAGCTCGGGATCAACTTCTTCGATACGGCGGACATGTACTCGCTGGGGGTGAGCGAGGAGGTGACCGGGCGGGCGCTGGGCGAGCTCGCCCGGCGCGACGACGTGGTGATCGCCACCAAGGTCTTCTTCCCGGTGAGGAAGGTCCCGAACGGAGGCGGCCTCTCGCGCAAGCACATCCTGTCGTCGATCGACGCGTCGCTCGAGCGCCTGGGGACCGACTACGTGGACCTCTACCAGATCCACCGGTGGGACGACGAGACGCCCATCGACGAGACCCTGGAGGCTCTCCACGACGTGGTGCGCTCGGGCAAGGCGCGCTACGTCGGAGCTTCGAGCATGTACGCCTGGCAGTTCGCGAGCGCCCTCTACCGGGCCGATCTCCACGGCTGGAGCCGCTTCGTCTCGATGCAGAACCACTACAACCTGGTCTATCGCGAGGAGGAGAGGGAGATGATCCCGCTCTGCCGCTCCGAGGGGATCGGGGTGATCCCGTGGAGCCCGCTCGCCCGGGGCCTGCTGGCCGGCAACCGGGGGCGCGACGACGGGGGGAGGACGGTGCGGGCGAAGCAGGACGAGTACTCACACCGCATGTACACGCGAGAGAGCGACTTCGAGGTGGTCGACCGGACGGCCGAGGTGGCGGCCGGCCGGGGGGTGTCGCCGGCGCAGGTGGCGCTCGCGTGGCTTCTGAACCGGCC
>CAZIIB010000578.1:0-3114 GCA_964539125.1 uncultured Thermoanaerobaculia bacterium
TCGCCATCCCCATCGACATCGCCAAGAAGGTCGCTTCCGACATCCTGAAGTACGGCCACGCGCGCCGGCCGCAGCTCGGCATCCAGGTCGCCGCGGTGGGGGCCGCCGACGCCGAGTACTATCACCTCAAGGAGGTCAAGGGCGCGCTGGTCAAGGGAGTGCAATCGGACAGCCCCGCGAAGAAGGCCGGCCTCGAGCTCGGCGACGTGATCACCTCCGTCGACGGTCAGCCCATCGAGGACGCCACCGAGCTCACCACCACCCTCGCGCAGCACCAGCCGGGCGACACGGTGAAGATCAGCTACATCCGCCAGGGCGAGACCAAGAGCGTCGACGTCAAGCTCGGTGAGTTCGAGACCGACGACAACGGCACCGGCGGAGGAAGCGCGGGGCACAGCGTGGCCCAGGTCCTCGGGTTCCGCGTCGAGCCCCTGACTCCGGACGTGGCCCAGCAGCTCGGCTACTCCCAGACCTCGGGCGTGGTGATCTCCCAGGTGACCCCGTTCAGCGCCGCCGCCGGCGCCGGCTTGCGCGCCGGCATGCTCGTGCTGCGGGTCGACGGCCACGAGGTCAAGACCCCCGCCGACGTGGAAGCGGCGGCCAAGGGCGTCTCGAGCGGCGACGTGGTGTCGCTGCGCCTGGTGGTACCCAACATCGGGGAGACCATCGTCAACTACCGGGTGCACTGAGGGCTCGCGAGCCCTTTCTCCGGCTGGGGAGTCCGCGGACCGGGCGCCGGGAGGCGTCCGCGCGGGCTCCCCGCTTCGCGCTTCGAGCCCTCGAGGCGGCCTCCGGTCGCGGGGACCGCTTCACCGGCTCGATCTACCTCTTCTTGGTGAGCAACAGCATGCGGAGCGTGTCGTAGGTCTTGCGCTCCTCGGCGCGGCCGGCGGACTTGGCGATCCGATCGATCTCCCGGAGCGTGTCGGCAGGCTCCGCTTCCGCGACCTCACCGGGGCCGCCCGGCGGGCGTACTTCGCCCACCGCGCCGCCCTGGGCCCGGTACTTGCGCCGGTGCCACTCGAGCCGATCGAGGAAGTCCATCATCTCGGCCCACGCCGCATACGGCAGGTCCATGGCAGCCAGCAGCTCGTCGAGGTGTCCGGCCTCGAGCTCGCTGTTGCCTCGCTCGTACGAGCCCACCCGCCGGTCCTTGACGTCCGTCCTCGCCGCGAGCTGTTTCTGACCCAGGCCGCTCCAATCGCGCAGCATGCGAAGAGCAATTGCGGCGCGGCCGCGCTTCGCCTCCGGCTTCGAGCCTGCCGCCCCTCCTCTGCGCCCCTTGCGCGGCGCTGATCGATCCCCTTTCGCCATGGCTCCAAATCTAGACGGGAGTCCCGAGGGGTGCAAGCGCAAGTAGTTGAAGGGCAAGAGCTTAGCTCGGATATAATCGCTCCTGAGGAGAACTTCCTACCTCATGGATGCGCCTCTCTCGCACCGATCTACCCGAAAGCGAAATCTTTGTTGTAATCGCCGGTAACGGCGAGAAGGTTCCGTCCCGAGGACTCGAAAGGATGCCATGGCGAGCCGGCGGGGTCGAATGGCTCCGATCGGGGCGCCCTCAGCACCTCCGAAGGAAACCTGGGGGGACCCGCCGGATCACCCGGAAGCGACCGACGAGAGGAACTCCTCGATCCTCTGCACCGTCGCCTCCAGGGCTTCGGCGAACGGGTAGTGGCCGGCGGCGGGGAGGTGGACGAGGCGTGCACCGGTGAGGCTCGCCGCCACGCGGTCGGCTTGCTCGGGAGGCGTGGTGCAATCCTCCTCGCCGCACAAGACGAGCGCGGGGCAACCCGGGTCGAAGGGGCGCACCGGGCCGGTCAGCCCCCGGTGGAGATTTCGCAGCAGCGGGCCGTACGTCCGCGCATCGCGCAGCCGGGCGCATCGAATCGCTTCCAGGAACAGGGGCGACGCGCCGCCGCGGGTCTCGGCCTCCACGTGGGCCCTGAGCTCGCGACGCGCGCGGTGCTCTCCGCCGCCGGGGGTCGCTCCGCCGGAGATCGAGCCCCGGGCCATGACTCCGATGGCCCGGCGCAAGGAGGTCTCGGCCCGCTTCTGCCCGGCCGCCGGAGGCGACAGCAGGACCACCGCTCGCGCGGTGATCCGGTCCCGGCGCAGGAGCTCCCGCACCAGCCACGCCCCGAGGGAGTGGCCGAGGAGCACCGGTGGCTCGTCCAGGCCGAGGCCCGCCAGCCAGCGGCCGAGACGGTCCTCGAGCGTCCGGAGCCCGGGGAGCTTTCCGGCGGGCGCCGCCGACGCCCCGTGGCCCGGGAGGTCGGGCAGCCAGACCGGGCGGCGCTCCGCCAGGGCGAGGCCCAGGGTCAGGAGGGTATGGTGGTCGAGGCCCGGTCCGCCGTGGAGCGCGACGAGGTGCGGAGCGGGTAGGGATCCGTCCCCGAGCCGCCGCACCGCCAGCGTCACCCCGCCCGAGCGCACCGAGACGAGGGGCGGCAGCCCGGCGAGACCGCGTCGTTCGCGTACCATGGAGGCGTGGCGCTCCGGGCTCCCGAGGAAGCTCCCTACGAGTCCGACCGAGAGAAGTACAACCGGATCTCCTGGCCCACCGCCTCGCTGCGGTTGAGGACCACCTGGCGGTCGGCCAGGTCCACCACCACGTGGAGCTCGCTCTCGCGCCGCTCCGGGTGGAAGCCGATCCGGATCCGCCGGACCAGGTCGCTCGACACCGGCAGCTCGGACCGGGCAAAGGGCACCCGAACTCCCCGGATCTGCACCAGCTCCCGCGGTGGCGACGCGAGGCGCGTCACCGAGTACTGCCACTCCTCCACCCGGCCGTCGAGGAAGACGGTCACCTGGAGCTCGTCTCCCTGGGGCTCCCAGAGGACGTTGAGCACCCGGGAGAAGGAGGCGGCGGGTGCCGGCTCCGGTGCGGGCCGCGCGGCGGGCTCCGGCTCCGGAGCGGGTGGCGGGGCCGGGCGCGTCTCGGCGGGCGCGGCATCCGAGGCCTCGACCGGGGGTGGCACGGCATCGGCCGGAGGCTCGAACCGGGGCGCGGAGCCGTGCTCCGGCGGGGGCGGGGGCTCCTGGTGGGGCGGGGCCCCGGTGGCGGGCGCCGCCGACTCCTGGGTGGTGGGTGCCGCCGGCTCCTGGGCGGCG
>CAZIIB010000579.1:0-3106 GCA_964539125.1 uncultured Thermoanaerobaculia bacterium
CCGCCCCCTTCGGCCAGTCTCCGGCCGAGGATCGCGGCGACGGTGCTCTTGCCGACGCCACCCTTGCCGGTGACCACCAGGAACCCCCGCCTGCCGAGCTGTGCGAGCGCGCGCTCTTCCATGATCCTCGTCTCGCGCGGAGTCTGGCGGCCGGGCCGGGGAACGTCAAGCGGCCACCCCTCCGGGCGGCGCCCGGGCGGCGGGGTTGTGTGGTAGAACCGTAGTGCCTCGGTGCAGGAATACGGTCACGCACCGAGGGCACCCGAATGCGAGCGTAGTTCTGCACTGAGGTACTCAACCGTCATGGCCTTTCCCGAGACTCGGCTCCGCCGCCTCCGCCGCACGCCCGCCCTGCGCCGCATGGTCCGCGAGACCCGCCTGGCGCCGGAGGATTTCATCCTGCCCCTGTTCGCCCGCCCCGGCGAGGGGATCGCCCAGCCCGTGGGCTCCATGCCCGGCGTCTTCCAGCACTCGGTCGACCGCCTGGTCGAGGCCGCCCGCGAAGCGTGGGATGCCGGGGTGCCGGCCGTCCTCCTCTTCGGCCTGCCCGAGCACAAGGACGCCGTGGGTTCGTCCGCCTGGGACGACGACGGCATCGTGCAGCGCGCGATGCGCGCCCTGTCCGAGGAGCTGCCGGACCTGGTGACGATCGCCGACCTGTGCTTTTGCGAGTACACCGATCACGGCCACTGCGGCGTGCTCCGCGGCGAGACCGTGGACAACGACGCGACCCTCGAAAACCTGGCCCGTCAGGCGGTCTCCCTGGCGCGCGCCGGCACCGACGTGATCGCGCCCTCGGACATGATGGACGGTCGCATCGGCGCGGTGCGCGAGGCGCTCGACGCCGAGGGCTTCGAGGACGTGGCGATCCTCTCCTATGCCGCGAAGTTCGCCAGCGCGTTCTACGGCCCCTTCCGCGAGGCGGCCGAGTCGGCGCCCTCGTTCGGGGACCGCAAGACCTACCAGATGGACCCCGCCAACCGCCGGGAAGCCCTGCGGGAGGTCGAGCTCGACGTCCTCGAAGGCGCTGACCTGTTGATGGTCAAACCCGCCCTGCCCTACCTCGACGTCCTCACCGACGTGGCGGAGACCTTCGGCCTGCCCACCGCCGCGTACCACGTCTCCGGCGAGTACGCCATGATCAAGGCGGCCGCCGAGCGCGGCTGGATCGATGGCGACCGGGTGCTGATGGAGACCCTCCTCGCCATCCGGCGGGCCGGCGCCGACCTGATCGTCACCTACGGCGCGGTCGAGGCCTCGCGAAGGCTCGCCGAGGGCTGGGAGCCGTAGGGCCGTCCCTCGGCCGCGTACCGCAGGCCGAAACCGCGTGAAGCGGGCGAGCGCTGCCTCGGCCGAGAACCGTTGGGGGAGATGCGGATGAACGTCTTCGAACGAGCCTGTACCTTCATGCCCGGCGGCGTCTCTTCGCCCGTGCGCGCGTTCACCGGCGTGGGCGGCGAGCCGGTCTTCGTGCGCGCCGCCGAGGGCGCCTACCTCGAGGGCGAGGACGACCGCCGCTACATCGATTACATCGGTGGCTACGGCCCGCACATCCTCGGCCACGGCCATCCCGAGATCGTCGCCGCCGTGCGCGCCGCCGCCGGTCGCGGCACCGCCTTCGGGGCGCCGACCACCCTCGAGGTCGACCTCGCCGAGCAGATCGTCTCCGCCCTGCCGTCGGTAGAGATGGTCCGCTTCGTCAACTCCGGCACCGAGGCCACCATGACGGCGCTGCGCCTGGCCCGGGCCGCCACCGGCCGCTCGGCCTTCGTCAAGCTCGAGGGCTGCTACCACGGCCACGCCGACCCCTTCCTGGTCGCCGCCGGCTCGGGCGCCGCCACCATCGGCCACCCCTCGTCGCCCGGCGTGCCCGAGGCCGTGACCGCCGACACCCTGGTGGCGCCCTACAACGACCTGGCGGCCATCGAGAGGCTGTTCGAGGAGCACGGCGACCGGATCGCCGCCCTCTTCGTCGAGCCCATCGCCGGCAACATGGGTCTGGTGCCCCCGGTCGAAGGGTTCCTACAGGGTCTGCGGAGCGTCTGCGACCGCTACGGTGCGCTCCTCGTGTTCGACGAGGTGATGACCGGCTTCCGGGTCGATTGGGGCGGGGTCCAGACGCTGATCGGCATCGTTCCCGACCTCACCACCCTGGGCAAGGTGATCGGCGGCGGCCTGCCGCTGGCCGCCTACGGAGGCCGGCGCGAGCTCCTGGAGCAGGTGGCCCCGGCCGGCCCCGTCTACCAGGCGGGCACGCTCTCCGGAAACCCCCTGGCGGTCGCCGCCGGCCTGGCGGCCCTGGATGGCCTCCAGGCGAGCGACGGCGCCGCCTACCGTCGGCTCGAGGCGAGCGGCGCCAGCCTGGCGGGCGGGCTCCGGGAGGCCGCCGAGCGCCGCGGCGTCCCCCTCCGGGTCCAGCGCGAGGGCTCCATGCTCGGCGTCTTCTTCACCGAGTCGCCGGTGCGCAACCTCGCCGACGTCAACGCTTCGGATCGGGAGCGCTACAAGCGGGTCTTCCACCGCATGCTCGCCGCCGGCGTCCACCTCCCGCCGTCGCCCTACGAGACCTTCTTCGTCTCCACGGCGCACGGCGAGCAGGAGATCTCCCACACCGTCGAGGCCTTCGACGAAGCGCTCTCCGAATGACTCGACCGGTTCCGGAAACGGGCCGCCCGGCGCCGCGTGGCCGGCCTTGAGGGCCGCAAGCCGCTTCTTTATACTTCCCTCGTCACCAATCCGAGCACGGCCCGCAGGCCGGGGCCAAAGGAGAGCACTGAATGACCCACATCATCATGGAGCCCTGCATCGGCGTGAAGGACCTGTCCTGCGTCGACGTCTGCCCGGTCGACTGCATCTATGGAGCCGAGGAGGACTGGGAGATGCTCTACATCCATCCCGAGGAGTGCATCGACTGCGGCCTGTGTGTGGACGCCTGCCCCGTCGAGGCGATCGTGCCCATGGAGGAGGTGCCGGACAAGTGGGAGAAGTTCATCGCGATCAACTACGAGCACTTCGACCTGACCCCTCCCTGACTCCCGCCACCCCCCAATCACGTCGGCATCCGAGCGCCGCTGCATCTAAGGCAGCGGCGTTTGGCTTTCAAGGG
>CAZIIB010000580.1:0-3102 GCA_964539125.1 uncultured Thermoanaerobaculia bacterium
ACCTTGCCCCCCTCGACCACCGTCACCGGCTGCAGCGCGCCGCGGTCCCGGCCGATGGTCACCCGGTCGTAGACCGCGTCGTACAGGCCCTCGAAGGCCCCCGCGCAGACGAACAGGAGCCCGCTCGAGTCGAAGGTGGCAGTGCCGCCGCCGGCCCAGGACGGCATCTCCACCTGCACCGCCTCGTTCTCGATCAGGGTGAGCAGGGCTTCCTGGGCTCGAATTCCTTCGACGTTGGGGCGCTCGCCCACGTGGGAGCGGATCTTGTCCACCTCGTCGACGAACACCAGGGCGCGGGTCGCCCGCTCGAGGAGCTCCGCGGGTTTTTGGCGCGTCGCCTCCTCGTTCCCGAGCTCCTCGCGCACCCGGTCGAGGAGCAGGTCGACCACCGCCTGGCCGGGCCGCCCGCGGCGAGCTTCGTCGGCCAGCACGTTGGCGTGGAGGCGCACCACCGTCGAGCGCGCCTCGAGCTCGGGCCGCGAGGCGAGGAGGCGCTCGACGGCCCGCATGAGGGTGGTCTTGCCGGTCCCGGAGGAGCCGATCATCAGGATGTTGCCGGTGGCGAGCCCGGCCAGGTGCTTGGCGAGAGCGATCGCCATCTCCCGAATCGCCGCCTCCTGCCCGACGACCCGCTCGCGCAAAGCCTCGGCGATCTCGGCGGGAGCAGGGGTCTTCGTCGAGGAAGAGTGGGTCGGTGGAGTGGTCGCAGTCTCGGAAGCCATCGAGGCATCTTACCGGACCCCCCACCCAGATCTCTCCACTCCGGCTCGCACACAACGCGAGCCTCCGGTCGAGATGACAACCGAGGAGGGGAGCGCCGGCTCGGGGCGGCGAGGGCGCTGCGCAACCCGGGGATGACGAGCTGCGGGGTCGGATCCCGGGGCCGGAGTCCGACCCCGCCGATCCACCCCTACCCCCCACAAGGGCGGGGGGACACCATCGCAACCACCAGGGAACGCAGCCCGCGGGACGCGTGGTTTCTCGCCGGCGCAGTTTGCCGCCGAGAAAGCCACCGTCCGCGGGCGTTGGCGAAGCCCCCCCGATTCGATAGATTCCAGGCCATGCCCAGCCGTACCCGCCAGCTCGCCCTCGTCGCTCTCTTGTCCGTCGCCGTCCCGCTCGCGACCCCGCTCCGCGCCGCCGCCAAACCGCCGGCCGCCCCCAGCCTCGACCAGGCCCAAAAGCTCCTCGACGCCGGCAAAGCGCAAGAAGCGCTCGACCTCCTCACCCCGGTCCTCCGCCGCCACAAAGACGACCCCCGCGCCCTCCTCCTCCGCTCCACCGCCCGCTTCATGCTCGGCGACACCGAGGGCGGCCGCGCCGACCTCGACCGCTCCCTCCAGCTCGACCCCACCCAGCGCCAGGCCTGGCTCAACCGGGCCGGCCTGGAGATCACCGAGGAGCACTACGACCAGGCCCTCGACTCGCTCGCCAAGGCCCGCGCCCTCGACCCCGACAACCCCGACACCGACCTCAACACCGGCGCCGTCCTTCTCCTCCAGGGCCGACTGCCGGAGGCCACCGAGCGGTTCCGCCGCTACCTCGACGCGGCGCCGGACCAGGCCGCGGCCCACTACCTGGTCGCCACCAATTACGCCGGCCGCGGCTACGCCCGGCTGGCGGTCGAGACCCTTCGCCAGGCCGTCGAGCTCGACGAGCTCTACCGGGTGCGCGCCCGTATCGACCCCAACTTCGAGGGTGTCGCCGACTCGCCGGAGTTCCAGGCGCTCATGGAGGCGCCCCCCGCCCGCCCACCGGCCGACCACCGGGTCGCCCGCCAGGCCTTCCCGACGCCGTACGCCGGCGGCCACAGCCAGCTCCTGAGCGCCGTCCTCGAAGCCCTGCACGAGATCGGGGTCACCTTCGACCCGCGGGTCGAGGTAGCCGCCGGATGGGCCCTGATCCACGGTCCCTTGCGCATCCAGCTCTACGACCGGCCCAGCGGAAACGACGCTTCGCCGGAGGGCGTGGTCCAGGTCTCCGCGCCGCCCGACGCCTTGGGCCCCGAGGTCTGGAAGCAGCGCACCGGGAAGCTTTTCCAGACGATCGAGCTCACCCTGCTCCGCCGCCAGCGGCGCCAAACGCCGACCCCGAAAGAGCCCCTCCCGCCCGGTGCCTGACCGATCCAAGCCCTTGAACCGACGTCCATAAGATCTATGAGGCCCGGCCGGCGGTCGGACGGGCCCAGGGACTGCGGCCGTCGCCCGGTCGACGACCCGCTCGACCTGGAGATCGAGGCCCATAGAATCTATGTAGCGAGACGCCGAAGACGGGGCGAGGCCGCCCTAGACGATCTACTCGCAACTAGCTGACAGACAGACACTTACGCGCTTCAGAGCAGACCCGGAGGCGGTTGGCACAAGCGTTGCGCGGGACTCCGGCCACGGCGAAATCCTGGCGACGTGCCACCACGGAGACGCGAGGCAGAGCACGGGGGCGGTTACGGTAGACTCGCTCCCTGCCATCCGGTACCCAGCGAGCTCCCGAAGCCGCCGACAGGCCTCCGGATCCACCGACTTTCCCGGCGAACCCCGATGCGTCTCGACATGAACCGCCTCCTCGCTCTCTGCGGCGTCCTGCTGGTCGCCAACAGCGCCTACCTGGCCGCCTCCGGCGACCCGCGCCCCTTCTACTTCTTCAGCCTCCTGGCCCACCTCGCCCTCGGCCTCGCCGCGGCGGCGCTCTTCTTGCCCTGGTGGTGGCGCCGGCGCACCGAGACGCTGCTGTTTGCCTCGGGCGCCCTGCTCCTCGCCTCGGGCCTGGTGGCGGTCGTGCTCCTCGCCCTGGGCAACCGGCGGCCGACCTACTTCCTGGTGCCGATCCACTGGGGCCTCGCCCTGGCCGGCCTGGTGGGGATCGCCGCCTGGGGGCTCGCGCGCCACGGCGGCAGCCTCTGGCGCTGGAGCGCGGTCGGGCTGGCCCTCGCCGTCGTCCTGCCGGCCGCGGCCCTCTACTACCAGCGCACCCATCCCGACCCCAAGGACGTGGTGGTCAACACGCCGGCCCCGGTGAGCATGGACGATGAGGCCATGGGCGGCCCCAACGGTCCGTACTTCCCGTCCTCGGTCTCCAACAGCCACGGCGGGCTGGTGCCCTCCAGGA